>NZ_CAXTBY010000073.1:0-20728 GCF_964242245.1 uncultured Methylobacterium sp.
CTGATCGCGTTGCCGAGCACGAAGGCCGGCATCGCCATCGCCTTGAGATTGTCGATCAGGCTCTCCGCGGGCGGCACGTAGCCCGAGGCCGGCAGCCAGCCGAGCTGGACCGAGAAGAACAGGATCATCAGGATACCGAGCCAGAAGTTCGGCACCGAGAGACCCCAGAGCGCGACGCCGTTGGCCGCCGTGTCGGCCCAGGTCCCGCGGCGCACCGCCGAGAGGATGCCCATCGGCACGCCGATGGCGAGCGCCACCAGCATCGCGAGGCAGGCGAGTTCGAGCGTCACCGGCAGCTTCTCGGTCACCAGCTCGGAGACCGGCTTCTGCAGGCGGATCGACTCGCCGAGATCGCCCCGCAGCACCCCCGCGGCCCAGTAGCCGTAGCGGACCGGGAGCGGCCGATCGAGGTGGTACTTCTCGCGGATGAAGGTGATCGCCGCCGGGTCGCGCTCCTCGCCCGAGAGCGCGGTGGCGGCGTCGCCCGGCAGCAGTTGCTGCAGGGCGAAGATGATCATCGAGGCCAGCACCAGGGTCGGGACCGCGAGCGCGAGGCGCTTGGCGAGGAACCGCAGCATCAGTTCAGCTTCAGCCCGGTGAAGCGCACGAGGCCGTCGGGGTAGGGGACGAAGCCGGTGAGCTTCGGGCTGTAGGCCCAGAGCAGCTTGCGGTGGAGCAGGTAGATACCGGGACGGTCGGTCAGGACCCGGTCGGCGAATTGCTTCCAGGCGGCTTGGCGCTTCTCGGGATCGACGGTGCCGCGCTCGGCCTGGAGCGCCGCGTCGGCGTCGGCGTTGCAGTACCGGGTGTAGTTCAGCGGCGTCTTGCAGCCGAGGAAGCTGAAGGTGTTGCCGTCCGGGTCGGCCCGGCCGGACCAGGAATAGAGGTAGGCCTCGAAGTTGCCCTTGTCGGCCATGTCGAGGAGCGTGGTGAAGTCGGCGGCCTGGATCTTGATGTCGAACCCGGCCTCCTTGGCCATCGCCTGGATCACCTGGCCGACCTGCGGCGCCTCGCTGTTGGCGTAGACCGACAGCGTGATCTGAGGCGCCTTCTGCCCGGCTTCAGTGAGCAGCGCCTTCGCCCTGGCGACGTCGCGCTTCGGAACGGGGTACTCCTTCACGTAGTTCGGGTGCTTGGGCGAGACCCACTGGTTGCCGGCCAAGAACTCGCCGTTGAACACCACTTGGTTCAGGGCGTTGCGGTCGATCGACAGGTCGAGCGCCTGCCGCACCCGCGGGTCGGCGAGCGGCGAGCCGGCCTTGCCCGGGTTGAGCAGGACCTCCTGGAAGCCGAGCTCGTAGACCGATCCGAGCTTGAGCCGGGCGTCGCGCGTCACCTGCGCCACGTCGGTCGGCGCCAGCCGCTCCAGGAGATCGAGCTGGCCGGCGCGGAGGTTCGTCAGCCGCACGGTGGTGTCGGGGATCGGCCGGAACTCGATCCGCTGGATCTGGACCTGGTCCTTGTTCCAGTAGTCGGGAAAGCGCTCGACGACGATCCGGTCCTGCGGCACCCGCTCGACGAACTTGAACGGCCCGGCGCAGACCGGGGCCGTCGAGAACTTGTCGCCGAGCCGCTCGGCGGCCTTGGGCGAGACCATCATCCCGGCCCGGTCCGTGAACTGGGCGAGCAGCGGGGCGAACGGGGTCTTCAGCTTGATCCTGAAGGTCAGGTCGTCGACCACCTCGACGGCCTCGATCGGCGCGATCTCGCCGCGGCGCTGCGAGCCGGGCAGCTTGAGGTGGCGCTCGATTGTGTACTTGGCCGCGGCCGCGTCGAGCTTCTCGCCGTCGTGGAACAGGACGCCCGGCCGCAGGTGCATGGTGAGCGCCTTCTCGTCGGGCGAGAGCTCCCAGGCGGTCGCCAGTTGCGGCACCGGCTTGAGGTCGGGTCCGATGTCGACGAGCTTGTCGCAGAGCGCGGCGAAGACCATGCGGCTGGCGAAGGTCCGCGCCAGCGTCGGGTCGAGGGCGTCGGAATCCTCCATCATGCCGTAGCGGAGCGTCTGCGCCGAGAGCGGCGTGACCAGGGCAAGGCCTGCGAACAGGCAGACGGCCGACAGACGCAACATCAGGTCTTCCCCCGGCACGGAAGGATTTGGGCGGCGATGCAGGAGCGGATCGGGCGATCCGCCGCGGAGTGAGACTACGTCGGCGCCCAATGCAACGCACCATCCATGCCAGCATGCGCAGCGCGGACGGGTCGCTCTCAAAGCCTGCTTGACGTAAGCGGGGCAGGTTGCCGGGCGTTCAGGCTGTTGCGGCCTGCCTGGCGAGGTCTGGCGGGGATGGGATCCGTGCGCCCGTCCAGGATTCTGAGGCGGTCGCCGCGGGAGCGGAAGAACGAAACACCGACCAACGTCCGGTATCAGCACGCTGAGGCGGGCGGAGCATCCCGGGAACGCCCCGAATTCCGGGGAAGCCGAGCCTCCCAAACCCCCTACTTCGGCATGAACGCCCAGTAGTCGAAGTCGAGGATCACGCTCGGGTCGTAGCCGTCGCCCGAGCGGTCCGGATGGGCGGCGCAGGGCTGGTTCTTGGTGGCGACCGTGCGCAGGCGCAGGCACCCGACATCGCCGCGCCCGATCTCGGCCGCGTCCAGCACCTCGCTCCAGGCGTAGACCGTGTCGCCGGCAAACAGCGGCGCCACGTGCCGCCCGGCATTGATGCCGGCGAGCGCGAAGGCGTTGGCCAGCCCGTTGAAGCTCAGGGCGCGGGCGAGCGAGATCACGTGGCCGCCGTAGATCAGCCGCCGGCCGAAGCGGGTGTCCCTGCCGCTCAGCGCATCGAAGTGGACTTTGGCCGTGTTCTGATAGAGCCGCGTCGCGATCTGGTGCTCGGCCTCCTCCACGGTCATGCCGTCGACGTGGTCGATCGTCTCGCCGATCCGGTAATCGGCGAAGCGGTGCGGACTGCCGGCGAGGTCGAGGTCGTAGGCCGAGACGTCGAGGGCGGGCAGGGCGCCGGCGAGGCCCGTCGGATCGACGACCTTGGCCAAGTCCGGCACGTGCTCCTGCGCGATGGCGGCTTCCGGGTCGCGCTTGCGCACCAGCACCCAGCGGCAGTAGCTCAGCACCGTCTCCCCCGACGCGTCCGAGCCCACCGACCGGACGTAGACCACGCCGGTCTGGCGGTTCGAGCTCTCCTTCAGGCCGATCACCTCGGAGACGGTGGACAGGGTCTCGCCCGCGTAGACCGGACGCCGGAACTGCCCTTCCGCGTAGCCGAGATTGGCCAGCGCGTTGAGCGAGATGTCGGGCACCGTCTTGCCGAACACCACGTGGAAGGTGAGGAGGTCGTCGAGCGGGCTTCCCGGATAGCCGATCGCCCGCGCGAAGGCGTCCGAGGATTGGACGGCGAAGCGCGGACCGTAGAGGGCGGTGTAGAGCGCCACGTCGCCCGCGGTGACGGTGCGGGGCGTCGCGTGGCGGATGGTCTCGCCGAGGCGGAAATCCTCGAAGAAGCGGCCGGGATTGGTCTTCATGGGATGCGTCTCGGCGGGTGCGGACGGGCCTGCATCGGGCAGGCGGTCTTCAGCGGGCGTAGACGTAAGGATCGGCCGGCACGAACTCGTGCAGCAGGCGGCTGACGAACAGCAGGAGCAGGATCAGGATGATCGGCGAGATGTCGACGCCGCCGAGGTTGGGCAGCAGGTTGCGGATCGGGCGCAGCACCGGCTCCGTGATCCGGTAGAGCACCTCGCCGATCTGGGCGACGATGGGATTGCGCACGTTCACCACGTTGAAGGCGACCAGCCAGCTCAGGACCGCGCTGGCGATGAGGACGTAGATGAAGAGCTGGACGATCGTGTCGAAGAGCCAGATCAGGGAGTTCATGCGCGAAACACGTGTCCTCGTGCGTCGCCGCGCTGCCGGAACGGCGGCGGGGCGGCGGCGGGAATCGGGAATTGACAGCCTGAGCCGCGCGAGCCTAAAAGGCCGGCGCCTCGACGGGGCTGTAGCTCAGATGGGAGAGCGCCGCAATCGCACTGCGGAGGTCAGCGGTTCGATCCCGCTCAGCTCCACCAATTTCCTTCGGAAGGTTGGTGGTCCAGGTACTTGGAGGAATGTCAGCGGCTTGCGCCTCGCGGTGATCCACGGACGTGGTATACATCATCGGTGCGACGGCGCTCCAATTGGAATGATCCGGCGCAGGCGGCTCGTCCTGGTACATCCAGATTCGTTTTTCCGTCGCGCTGAAGGACATTACTAGCAACGCACTTCAAGGAAAGCCTCCAAACAAGCGGCCGGACACCGCTAAAAACCCCTTTCGCAAAGGTGCCGCCTTCAATCTTTTCAATGTCTTAATAGTCTGTGAAGATCGTGTTCTTAGGGATTTTCAGAGGTATTCGACTGCCAGCGGCAGCCACTCGCGCGTGCAATCGTCGACCACGACCAGCACGCAAATCAGCTGTTCAAGAGCTTCTTGAGCTTGCGGCTCTCCGCGTCGAACACCTTACAGGCGTGCGTCCGAGATCCGCATCCGTCGTAGCACGAGCGTCACGGATGAAACGTCGCGTCGCCGATGCCGTGCTCGCGGCAGGTCTCGGCCACCGGCAGCCTTGACTGCTGCTCTTTCAAGGATGCCGAGGATCTGCTCGTTGCTAAATCGGCCTTTCTCCCTCGTCTCTTTATCGCGTCGACGCGCGATATCTTCAAGGCGAGGGCGTTTTAAGGGGTCGAGGTCACCATCCTTCTTCGCCGCAATGCCGTCCGTGCTGCGCCTGTCTTCGCGGCACGATGTAACAGGGTTTCGCAAATTGCGCCCATCGTACAAAGGCAAAAAAACTTCGACACAAATCGTTAACACTTGTGTGTTCAGTGTGATTTGCGACGTTTTAAATCCTGGTGTGCCAATATAGGGATCGTTCGGACGAAGTGGTGCGGCGAAGATCGGCCGTGCGAAGTCCGAGACCGCCGTCGGTAGAGTCCGACGCGGTCCTCGGTCACTTCCAAAGAGCGATCACGGGTGTGTCTTGAATTGGTCCTGAAATCCGCCACAACTGCGCGCGATCAGGCCGTTGTCAACACGATCGGACGCGCAAGCGGTTCGACGTTCGGGTCGGGGGCATCGGGCATGAGGTCGGACATAAATCCGGGAGCGCCGCCAAGGCCGCGATGACCGTGCGCTCTGACCGGACTCCGCGATGACGCGCTGATCCACCCTCAGCGTTTCCACGAAATACCCCGCTCACGGGCATCCTAGAGCGCTCTCTCGCCGAAGTGGACACCGGTTCGGCGAAGGAGCGCGCGCCAAAACAAACACTGGGAGCCGTGCCCGATTGCAACGCGATCGGGCACGGCTTCAGGCAGGTCTGCACCGTGGACTCTAGGTCTTGCGGTGTCAGACCTCTGCGGCCACGACTTCATCGAACGGCTTCATTCGGTTCGAATTCAGATTTGAGCGAGACATGAGCATGGTTATTACCTACGCGACCGCGAACCCCGACACCTTCATCGGTGGTCCTGACGAGATTGCGGTGAGTTACCAGAATGCTCCCGGTCCGGTCGGCATCTATCTCACCGACGGCGGAAGCCCGTACGGCTGGGCTTTCGGCGACACGTACAAGGACATCCACGTCGTCTATGGTTCGGCTTTCGGGGACTACATCTCGGGAAACGGTCAGAACGATACGCTCTACGGTGGTGCCGGTGACGACGCAATCTACGCTTTCGGCTCCGCCGGGTCGGTATCGCACCTCTACGGCGAGGCCGGTCACGATACCCTGATCGGCGGCGCCGGCACGGACATCATGGATGGCGGTTCCGGTGAGAACACGATCTCGTACCTGCTCTCGCCCACCGGGCTCACCATCTCGCTGGCCGATACGACCAAGAACACCGGCTGGGCTGCAACCGACACCTATATCAGCATCCAGGATGTTATCGGCTCCAACTTCAACGACGTAATATACGGCAGCAACGAAGGATTACTCAACCAGCTCCAGAGCCAGAGCGGCGATGACACGATCTTCGGCGGCTCTGGCTACAACGTCCTCATTGGTGGCGCCGGCGCCGATGCGTTGCATGGGGCAGGGACCGGCAACCTGATCGACTACGAGACGGCGGGAAGCGGGCTTACCGCCTCCATGGCCGACCCGTCGCGGAATACGGGTGACGCGGCCGGCGACACCTACATCAACCTCAAGGGTGCAGATCTGGCCGGATCACCCTACAACGACATCCTGTACGGGGACGACGGCAACAACAACCTTATCGGCGATCCCGACTTCGACACCTATGGTCGTTTCGGCAACGACACCATGTACGGTGGCGCCGGAAACGATACCTTCGACGGCCGGGGCGGTGCGGACCATTTCGACGGCGGCGAGGGCTTCGATGTCGCCGTGTATGCGAGCTCGCGTAGCGGCATCGTCGCATCCATGCTCAATCCGGGCTCGAACACTGGGGACGCGGCCGGCGACACCTACGTCTCGATCGAAGGCGTCATGGGCTCCAACTTCGACGATCAGCTGAGCGGCAACAACGCCGACAACTCCCTGTTCGGGGGTCTCGGCAACGACCAGCTTTACGGCAATGACGGAAACGACACGCTGGAGGGTGGCGGCGGCGCCGACCGCCTCGACGGCGGAGCCGGCTTCGACACGGCGAGCTACGGCGACTCGACTGTCGGCCTCACCGTGAGCCTGGCTGACCCATCCAAGAACACCGGCGTCGCCGCCGGCGACACCTATGTCTCGATCGAGGCGATCCTCGGCTCCGCCCACAACGACATCTTCTACGGCGACGCGAACAGCAACGTGATCCAGGCGGGTGCTGGAGACGACATCCTCTACGGCGGTGGCGGCTCCGACCTGCTCTACGGAAACGACGGCAACGACACGCTCATCGCGCAGGGCCCCGGAACGACGGGCCTGATCGGAGGCGCTGGCGCGGATACCTTCAAGTTCCTGTCGGTCACCGACTCGATCTCGACACCCTTGATCGCACCCTCCGTGATCGCTGATTTCGAGACGGGCATCGACAGAATCGACGTTTCGGCGATTTCGCCGACCAGCGTGCACATCACGCCCCCCGGGGCGGACGGCAATTTCTACACGATCGAAGCCGTGGCGGCCGGCGGGACGCTGACCGTCCGGTCGAACCAATACGTCCAGATGTCCGATATCGTCACGGTCGTGCCGGGGCAGAGCCTCACCGGTGGACCCGGTTACGACCAACTGATCGGCGGCGGCGGTGCCGACCGGATCACGGGTGGCGGCAGTGGCGACAATCTCACGGGCGGAGCGGGGCCAGACACGTTCGCCTACACCGCTCCGAGCGACAGCGTCCTGAGCAATTACGACATCATCACGGATTTCCAGACCGGGGTCGACAAGATCGACCTGAGCGCGCTGCAACCGACCTACATCAGCCTGATCCATACGACCGACGCAACCTACCTCTTCCCCAGCACCCCCGGGGGCGAGATGGCCATCGCCGCCTCCGGCGACGTGGAGGGCAGCGACCTGCTCACCGGCCACGCGACGAACCTCTACATCGTCGGCAGCGACAACGGGGACAACCTGATCGGCGGTAGCGCGAACGACACGATCGTCGGTAACGGCGGCAACGACGTCATCACGGGCGGTGGCTCAGGTGATGCCCTGTTCGGCAACGGCGGCACGAACACCTTCCGCTATACATCGTCGGCGGATTCTAATTCGGGCGGGTATGACATCATTCACGACTTCAAGACCGGCACCGATATGATCGACATCTCGGCGTTGAACGCGAACAACGTAAGTCTCGTGAGCATCGACACCGGGACATTTCTTTTCGGCATCGGAAACGACGGCGTTGTTGAGATCGGGTCGACGGCCACGATCAACGGGAACGACATCAAGGGCCTCACCGGTGGTGTGTACATGTCGGGCAACGACCTGAACAACACGCTGATCGGGAGCAGCTTCGGCGACACCATCGTGGGTGGCGGCGGCAGTGACGTCATCATCGGCGGCGGCGGCGCGGATTCATTGAGCGGCGGTAGTGGGGCGGACGTTTTCAAGTACAGTTCAGCCACCGAGTCTGGTCCGGACAGCTTTGACATCATCCACGATTTCCAGACCGGCGTGGACACGCTTGACTTGACAGCCCTCAATCCGTCGAACGTGAGTCTCATCCGCTACGATGGCGGAACCTTCATTTTCGGCGCATCCCCGACGGGCTACTTCGAGGTCGGATCGACGCAAGACATCAACGCGTCGGATATCGTCGGTCTGACGGCTGGCGCGTTCTCGCGCGGCGACGATGCCAACAATATCCTTCAAGGAGCCAACTTCGCCGAGACTCTGAACGGCGGTGGCGGCAACGACATCATCATCGGCGGCGGCGGTTCGGATTCTCTCTTCGGCGGCGCCGGTGCGGACACGTTCAAGTACTTGGCCGTGAGCGACAGCACCCCGTCCTCCTACGACATCATCCAGGACTTCCAGCCTGGGATCGACAGGCTCGACCTCACTGCCGTCCGGACCGGAGCCGCGGACAACTACGCGCTGATCAGCGACAGCACTACGAGCTACCTCTTCGTTGATCTCGGTGGAAACGGGACCAACGATATGCAAATTCTGTTCAACCATGCGACCGTTCACGCCTCCGACATCCTCTTCTAGAGTATTTCCCGGCGTGGAGGTTTCCGGCTCGCGTGAAGACAATGCAAACGCGCAAGGAGAGAGTATTTTTCGTGATTCAGAGCGCTCTTTCGCCGAAGTGGACGCCGGTTCGGCGAAAGAGAGCGCGATACAACAACGCCTGGGAGCCACGACCGCTTGCAACACGATCGGGCACGGCTCTAGTGGTTTGAGTGAGAGGTTTCCGTGCGGTTTTGAGGCGTGGGAGGCATGTCCCAGGCTTCCGCAAGGAGGTTGCTGCGATGGCCCGTGGCGCCAGACCGGCCAAACGCGATCTGACCGCGGACGAACTCGCGGCCGGAGGGCCTCGTGCGGCGGCGCACCGTCGGTCAGGCGCTGGCCCAACCGCACAAGACCGAGACCTTCAAGCTGTCGACGATCCCGCCTTCGTCGACCTGCATCGTCTGCGCCGACCTGCAGAACCTGCGCCTCGCCGAGCACCGTCGGACGAGGCGGGAAAGCATGACGACCGGTCTGCCGGGTCCGCCGCCGCCGTCGAGCCTGCCCGCATTGCGGCAGGCCATCATCGGCAGACTGCTCGTGCGCTTGATGCCGCCCGTCCGATGTCCCCGCTGCCGGCGACGCTTCCAGGCTGTCCCCCCGACATCAACGGCGTAGGTCGTGCTACACCGCTCTCTGACGTACACCGGAAATCAGTTGATCGAAGCCTTCAGCCACAACAGACCAATCATAGTATCGCACGGCTAGGTCACGTGCTTTCTGAGCTACGCGTTCACCCTCCACTCCCTTCCAGGAGGCATGGGCGAGCAGCGCACCGAGTTCATCCGACGTCTCTACACGGAAGTACCAATCGCGTTCGGGAACGCCTCTAGCTCCAAATTCATTCGCAACGATAGGCGTGTATGAGGCCATGTAGTCGAACAATTTAAGGTTCGTGCCGGCGCCTGTGGTCATGATTTGAAGGGCGAAGTCCGCGCAGCCGATAGCGACGTTGCGGACTTCATCCGAAGTAAATCCAAGCCAGATCTCACGGAAAGTTACCGCTGGCCAGTCGGAGCGGGCGGCTTGCGCGATCGAACCGATGAGAATGACGCATCCCGTGAACCCGGCAGCCTGCAGCATTGCGCGAGCTTGACGGTAGCTCTCAACATTCGGTCCGTAGCCGCTGCCGACGAATACGGCCACGTCATCGCCATCTCGAATGCCAAGCTTGGCGCGGAACGCGGCCTTCTCCTGCGTGCCGAAGCGTGGGTAAGAGCTTGCGTGCACGCCGTTGGCCGCCACGTGAACAGAGCTGGGTGTCAGATCGTACAAAACTTCCAAACGGCGGGCGTCAGCCGCACTGACCGCAGTGACGTAGTTCGAAGTCTGGCAGGCTAGACGTTCTGCCCATGCAACGTCGGCTAAACGCGTGTCACGGAGGACAGGATCAATGTCGGCGAAGTGCTTGACCTTAGCGTCGTACTCGACATTGTGCGACTCATAGATCTGAACAGAGCCATATTTCTTATAAGTGAGCACGGGCATAATCATGTAAGGATGCGACACGATGACGACGTCAGCATTGCCCATATGCTCAGCGCAAAGACTCAGGAACTCTTTGTTAAAGTAGTATGTTTTGATGCAGAATACGTCGTGCGCGATGCGCTGCGTCTGCGCAAAATCGTGCCAGCAGTGCCGCGTATCGCTGTCGGTCGCCGACACGATATGCGCTTGAAGCCGCGCACCCAGGCGATAACTGCGGACGCCGGAGAAGCTCCCCAGATGATAGCCGACAAGCGTCACGTCATGGCGCTTCGCCAACTCGCCGAGCATGGCCTGATAGCGACGCCGGCCACCGTCGTTGGCCGGATCGATATCGAAGGTCGATGTCACTGCAATCTTCATCGAAGGCGATCCTCCATGACGTCGAGGACAGAGCGCGCGATGGCCGACCAATCGAACAGGGGGAGCCGCGCGGCGGCCGCGGCAAGCAGAGCCTCCCGTCGATTTTCATGGCGCAGGATGAGTTCCATCGCCTTCGCGATCGCGGGCGCCGAGGTCGGCTCGCTCAACAAGCCAGCGCCGCCCTCGACGATCTCCTCCATGCTCGTACCCCGCGACGTCACCACGGGAATACCGCAGTGCATGGCTTCGAGCACGGGAAGCCCGAAGCCTTCGAAAAGGCTCGGGTACACGCACATCTCAGCCCCGCTGTAGAGCATCGCGACTTCATCATCGCCGAGGTTCTCAAGATGACGCACGCGTTCGCTGAGGCCCAACGCCGTGATCTTCTGGAAGAATGCGTCGTAGCCCCAGCCTCGCGTGCCGGCGACGACGAGGTCCGGCGCTTCAGGCATCGCCTTCAGTAAGAGATCGTAGGCCTCGACCAAGGTGACATGATTTTTGCGCGGCTCGATCGTGGCCACGCAGACGAGATAGGGATTTGACAAGGCGTAACGCGAGCGCAACGCTGCGACCTCCGCCTCCGACCGCCTGTGGATTTCCGGAGAAACACCGATCCAACTGACGTGCAGCCGCGATTCGTCGATCGGCAGATGTTTCAGAATGGTTTGCTTGGTGAAGCGCGAGATGCAAAATGTGGCGTCCGCCGCGGTCAGTACCTTAACGACCTCCGCAAAATTATCGAGCGCGTCCTTATTAAAGAATTCGGGGTGAATGACTGGAATGATATCGTACGCCCAAGTGAAGAGCGGCAATCCCGGCAGACGAATCGGTAGGAAGTGATTGGCGCAGTAACCTTGCACTCCGATACTGCGCATGTCATCGGCGAGTTGGCCTAGCTCGTGCTCACGCGCCCGGCGACGCGTTTCCTTCGCGATGCCGTCGAGCGCAGCATCGAACCTTCCTTCAAACAGAGTATAGGGGATGCGGTTGAACAGCTTGATGCGGACGCGCCATGGTCCGTGTGCAGGGAGCATCGCCGCCGGCAGTCGCAGTCGGCCCATAGTCCAGCGGTGTTCCGCTTCGGCAAAATGATTGTCTTCGTCGAAGCGAGGATCATCGAAATAATATCGTGTCTGGACGCCGCCTGCTTCGATATCGATTTGGGAAAAAGCCACTCCCAACCGACGCACGTCACGAGATCCCGCGATAACATCGCGAGGTTGTGCCGTACGGCTGAGGATCTCGATCGTTCGCGGCTTTGCTTCACCACTGAACGCAATGCAATCGTCAGATTCCTCAAACTGATGTAGCTTGCCGTCGATGAGCACCTGAAGACCTAGGCGCCAAGTAAGAATCTTCGCGGGCGCTTCGGAACTCTTGAGGACTGACCGATACACAATCTCCGGCCTCACGACCAGCTTGGCCAGGAACTCCGGCCTGACCTCTCCGAACAGTGGGTCCGCGAGCAGCACGTAGGAGAAATCCGGGCGGGCTTGCGTGGCTGCGTTGAGGAAATTCACTGCGACGTTGAGAATGCCGCCGCCGATTCCCTGCTGGAAGGCGCCACCGTCGAACAGGATCTTCACGCCGCGACCTCCTCGATCGCCTCGAACAGCCGGAAGAGGGCAAGCCACTTCTGAAACGTGGAGGAGCCGCGGAAATCAAGAGCCCGGCTTGCTTGGCCCGCCACGACGTCCAGCCGCGTCTGCCTATCGCGCGATAGCATCTCGATCAGGCCGGCAGCGATCGTGGGCAGCCCGTTCTCGACCTTCAAGCCCGCGTCTCCCATCGTCTCGCCGATCGCGGTCGTGGGATGGGCGACGACCGGACACCCCGCCGCGAACGCCTCCAGGAGTGGCACCATGAAACCCTCGTGCTCGCTCATCGACACGAAGGCGTCCGCGGCTGCGAAGAGGGTTCGCACCACGGCAAGTGGCGCATCCTGATAGATTCGCACGTTACCAAGCACGTCCCGCGACGCTGCCTTGGACAGGAATTCGAGATAATACTCGTTGTTCCAGACCTTTCCGGCTACGTGTAGGGTAATCTTCCGTCCACTGAGTCTCTTCGTCTCGGCGAGAACATCGATAAGCTTGTCATGTCGCTTGTTCGGCACGAAGCGTCCGACGAAAAGTAGATTTGTGCTCTTCGATCGCTTTATATTAAAATATAAGTCTTTGTCCGCCAAGCAGTCATGAAAACTTATCTCGTCATAGAATATGGGAATAGCGATCTTTTTGGTCACGCCGATATCCGGCATCTCCGATAAATTGAATTTCGAGTCGCCGACTGCCAGCTCGAAGACTTCGCGCGCGCCGGCGATTTGAGCCAACGACATCTCAGTCACATCGGCGATCCATTCCATGCCGGGTCGGCGAAAGAAGTGCGATGGTGTGACATTGTGATAGACGAGTACCTTGCGCACCGGCAGGGACGATATGTGAGTAAAATTCTTGTCATAGAAAGAATAGTGAACGATGAGCACGTCGCTCGGTCGCCAGCCCATCCCGACGACTGAAGACAGCGGCCGGACTCCGGCCGAACATTGGCCGAGGTGCTCGTCGCTGCAGACCATCCAACTCTCGATGCCGCGTTGGCGCAACATGCGATCCAGGGCGCGGATAGAGTTGCCGATGGCATCGGACGAAACAATCGATGGGTGGTACTGGAAGCAGCGCAAAGGGGTCTGTAGCCGGGACGGCAAGTCAGAGTTATCGGCCTGTGATAGAGGCACTATCACGATCTCCTGCGCATTCGATGTCTTCACGCCAGCGTCCGCAGACGATGTTCGAAGTTTTCGGTCAAGCGATCAACGTAAGTTTCCGCAAGGTCCCGAGCCTCAAGGAGCGCACGCTGTGTCTCGACTTCTTGGAGGCTTTGTAGGTCCGATAGTCGTGCGACTTGTCCTTTTGCAATCGCGAGATCGCGTTCCATTCTCTCCATTGCGGCGGTCACGACGCTCAATTCGGCTGCAAATCTCGCTGTCAGCATCTCAATCAAGTCGCTCTGAACAATCAAAGCAGCATGCAATGCGTCATTAGAGGTATTCTGTGGCAGCGCGCCAAATGTTTGCGGAACAACATCAGTATTTTCAATTCTCGCACGTTCAAGCAATGATATAGCAAATTGCGTGAGAGTTGTCTTTTCCGATTTGTCCATGGGATAGCCAAGCCATGTTTTGAGCGTTTGTTTCGGTCTGTGATTGATTCGGTCTATAGACCAGCAGAGCAAGGCGGCACAAGGGAGATTTTCCGGGGGAATTGAAATCCGAAAGCCATGGGACTGACCTGCCGCCCTGGGATTGGTCCGCCCTGACGTATGGCCTTCGGGCCGACAGAGAACGGACGCGATGGCACAACGACCAAAACCTGAAGAGATCGTGAGCAGGCTGCGTCGGGTGCTCAACGTCGTCGACGCGTTCACACGGGCGTGCCTGGCCATCCGGGTGGCGCGCAAGCTCACAAGGTCGACGTGATCGATGTCCTCTCGGATTTGTTCAGCCTGCGCGGCGAGCCGGGACACATCCGTTCGGACAACGGCTCGGAGTCCATCGCCAAGGTCGTACGGGCCTGGATCGCCGGGCTCGAAGCCAAGACCCGCCTGCATCACGCCAAGTTCGCCGTAGGAGAACGGCTGCGTCGAGAGCTTCAACGCGCGGCTTCGCGACGAACACCTGAACGGCAAAGTCTTTCAGAACCGGTAGGTGAGGCTGCCGCGCGCGCCGTGGTCCTGGGCGCGGGCGCCGACCTGACCGGCGTAGGACAGGCCGACCGAGGTCGAGGGCAGGACGATCCAGCCGAGGCCCGCCTCCAGCACCACCGCGCTCCGGTCGATCGGCGCGCCGCGGACCAGCGTGCCGGCACCGCCCGCGCCGAAAGCGAGCAGCGCGGCCGGCGTTACGTCGCCGAAGGCGCCGCGATAGCCGACGAGGCCGCGCAGCAGGATCGGTAGTCCGCCCATGAGGCCGTCGATCCGCGCTTCCATCCGCAGCCCGACGGTCGCCGTGGTGATCGTGGCCGTGCGGACCGTGCCCCGGAGCGCGGCCGCCCCGCCCGATTCCGAGACGGCGTCCTGGCCCACGCGGATCACGCCGCCGCCGGCGAAGGGCTCCAGCGTCAGGCCGGCCAAGTCCATTCGGTAGCCGGCCTCGCCGAAGCCCTGCGCCACGCTGCCGTCGTAGGCGGCGGAGGCCGTGTCGCTGAACCCGGCAAACGCGATGGTGCGGTGCGTCTGCGTCTCGCTGACGCCGTAGAGGCCGCCGAGGCGCAGATCGAGGGCGCCGAGGCCGATCCCGGCGTAGACCGAGCCGAACCCGGTCTCGGCCGTGCCGGTCGAGCCGCGCAGCGGCAGGTCGAGGGCCGTGTCGGTGTAGCCCGCGGCCGCGCCGACGCGGATCGACTCGGTCGCGGCGACATCGCCGCCGATGACGAGGCCGGCGGTGTCGCGCTTGAGCGTCGCCGCATTCCCGTCCGAGGCCGTGCGCCCGAAGCTGCCGAGGCCCTGGCCCCACAGGCCGACGATGCGCTGGTCGAGGCCGCCGGGGCCGAGCCCCGTGCCGCACTCGGGCACGGCGTTCAGCGGCACGGTCGTGACCGGGCCGCGCTGCGGTCCGGGACCCGCGGCGGCCGGCGTGCAGGTGAGCCCGGCGCCGTCCGACCAGCGCAGCCGGTCGAGGATCGCCTCGCGCACGGTGGCGCCCGCCTCGACGAGCGCCGTGACGGCGCTCGCGTGGATCTCGCCCGACAGCGCGTCGAAGGCCTGCCGCGCCTGCGCGGTGGAGAGCGGACCGACCGCGTCGTAGACCGCGCCGGCGCCGAGCGATTGGGCGCGGCGCCCGGTGGCCGCGCCGTTGAGGGTGGCGCCGGCGGTGTCGAAGCCGAGGTCGTTGCGGGTCAGGCGCAGTTGCACGTCGGTGTCGCCGTAGACGAGCGTCGGCGTGAGGAAGGCGAAGTTCGCGGTGACGTTCGCAAACTGCCCCTGAACGCCGCCGGCCGCGCTCAGGATCGTGTAGCTGGTGTTCGCCCGGTAGATGCCGGCCTGCGCCTGCACGTCGACGAGGCCGCCGCGCAGCGTCAGCGTGCCGCCTGCGCTGATGCGGTCGCTGTGGCCGTCCGCATCCGCCTTGACCTGGAAGGTGGAGCCCGCCTCGAACAGCACGTTGCCGTTGGCGGTCAGCGTGCCGATGCCGCCGAGGCCCGGTGCCGCCGTGCCGCCGCCGTGGACGCTGAGCCCGCCGAGCGTCCCGGTGCCCTCGATCACCGCGCCCGAGGCCACTCCGACATCGGCCTCCCCGAGGGAGCCGATGACCCGCAGGCGCCCCTCCGCGACCGTGACGGCCCCGGAGAACGGGCTGTCGCCGGTGAGATCGAGGCGGCCGGTACCGCGCTTCACCAAGCCGCCGGTGCCGTCGAGCACGCCGGAGAACAGCCCATCGCCGACGCCGCCGGCGGTCAGCGCGGCGCCGCCGAAGGCGACCCGGCCGTCGCCGTTGAGCGAGGCCACCGTCTGATCGTACCCGGCGAGGTCGAGGGTGCCCGTGCCGGTGACGAGCAGCGCGCTGCCCGACGGCAGCACGCCGGTCGCGCCGGCCCGCAGGATACCCTCGCTGACGGAGGTAGCGCCCGCGTAGGTGTTGGCTTGGCTGAGGACGACGGTGTCGGTGCCGCTCTTGACGAGCGAGCCGGGTCCGGCGAGCACGGCGTCGACGCGCCCGCCCTGGAGCCCGAAGATCGTGCCGCTCAAGGCGCCGTTGCGGATGGTGCCGGCGGTCAGCACCACCGGTCCGGCGTTCTGGCGCGTGGCGCCGAGGTCGAGGATGCCGCCCTCGACCACCAGCGCCGCGCCCGCGGCGCCGAGGCGTCCGCCGGGCAGGATCGCCAGCGTCCCGGCCTCCACGCGGGTGCCGCCGGAGAAGTCGTTGGCGGCCGACAGCGTGACCGTCCCGGGACCGGTCTTGACCAGGGGCGCCGGCCCGGTCAGCACCGCGTCGATCGCGCCCGCCTGCACGTCGTAGACCGAACCGCGCAGGGTCCCGTTGCCGATCGCGCCGCCGGTGAGGCGGACGAGGCCGGCGGCCTGGGTCGAGCCGCCGAGATCGAGTTGGCCGCCCGCGACGAGGAGCGGGCCGTCGCTCGATCCGAGGGTGCCGGCGGCCGCGAGCGCGAGCGTTCCCGCGCTCAGGCTGGTGCCGCCGGTGTAGGTGTTGGCGCCCGAGAGCGTCACCCTGCCGGTCCCGGCCTTGGAGAGGTGATCGCCGCCCCCGATCGGGCTTGCGAGGCTGGCGTCGTCCGGGCCGTCGCAGGCGATGCCGGTCACCGACGCGCCGCAGGCCGCGCGCGCCGGACTTTGACCGACGGCGATGGTCGATACGGCGCCCACCAGGAGCGGAAGCAGGACGGTGGATGCCGGGAGGTGCCGACGCTTGGTGTAAGACATGCAACTCATCCGAGGACGTATGAAGACCTATCGTGATGAAGAATTGAGATAATTTAATACTTGCGACGATCAAGCAACGACCCGCCGACGATCGCGCGAGGTCACCATCGTCGGTTCTGAAGTCCTTCGCGGCCGCGGGGATAGATTGCGGGGGCGGACTACCTTTCGCCGTAGAATGGTTAACGGCGCTTCAACCACGATGAAGAAAAACAATTTTCAGTTGTAATTTTTCAGCGGCGATCCGGGAGCCGGTCCGCGTCGCGCGCGGGCGCCCTGGCGTCTTAGACTTCCGGGTCGGAGCGGGTTAGGACGACGGGGCCCGCCACCGAGGCTCCATGAGCAAGCCCAAGCCCCTGTCCAGCGCGCTCCTCGACCCGGAAAAGCGCGCCGAGGACGTCGATCAGACCATCCGCCCGCTGAGCCTGTCCGAGTTCATCGGGCAGCGGGCGGCGCGCGCCAACATGGAGGTCTTCATCCAGGCGGCGAAGATGACGGGGCAGGCCCTCGACCACGTCCTGTTCGTCGGGCCGCCGGGGCTGGGCAAGACCACGCTCGCGCAGATCGTGGCGCGCGAGCTCGGCGTGAACTTCCGCTCGACCTCGGGGCCGGTCATCGCCAAGGCCGGGGATCTCGCGGCCCAGCTCACGAACCTGGAGGAGCGCGACGTGCTCTTCATCGACGAGATCCACCGCCTCAACCCGGCGGTGGAGGAGATCCTCTATCCGGCGATGGAGGATTACCAGCTCGACCTCATCATCGGCGAGGGGCCGGCGGCGCGCTCTGTGAAGATCGAACTCCCGAAGTTCACCCTCGTCGGCGCCACCACCCGCGCCGGCCTGCTGACGACCCCTTTGCGCGACCGCTTCGGCATCCCGATCCGGCTCGAATTCTACGACATCGACGAGTTGCAGCTCATCGTCGCCCGCGGGGCGCGGGTGCTCGGGCTCGGCATGTCCGACGACGGCGCCAACGAGATCGCCAAGCGCGCGCGCGGCACGCCGCGCATCGCCGGCCGGCTGCTGCGGCGGGTGCGCGACTTCGCGGTGGTGGCCGAGGCGCCGACGGTGACGCGGGCCATCGCCGACCGGGCGCTCAAGCTCCTCGACGTCGACCCGGTCGGCCTCGACGTCATGGACCGCAAGTACCTGACGATGATCGCAAAGTCCTTCGGCGGCGGACCCGTCGGCATCGAGACGATCGCCGCCGCCCTGTCGGAGCCCCGCGACGCGATCGAGGACATCATCGAGCCCTACCTGATCCAGAAGGGCTTCGTGCAGCGCACCCCCCGCGGCCGGGTGCTGACGCCGCACGCCTTCACGCACATGGGCTTTGCCGTCCCGAAGCGCGATCCGACCGTGCAGTTCGGCCTGTTCGCGGCGGGAGAACCCGAGACCTGATGCGGTTTCCGGTTGGTCGGTTCGGTTCGCACGTATCCCCCCTCTGCGGGGGAGGGAAGGCGGGCACCCGAACCGATCGACCGGAGGTCGTGTGAGGCGAGGCCGCGGTCTGCCGGTCGCCGCCGCCCCATGTCGTTTCGACCCGCCTGCCAAGCGCACACGACATGCCGGGCGTCGCCCCTCGGCAGCGCGCGTGCAGGATGCCGAGATCGGTGGCGGATCGCCAAAGCGCTGAGATCAGAGCCGAAATTCCTGTTTCGATCCTTCGCGGCCCGCTGCGGTCGTTCGGCCTGCCGCGGCATTCCATGCCTGGGAAGCAAGGCTCCCGGCCTGCGCGGCGGCCGGAACAGGAGCAGGAGACGCCGGTTGAGGCTGCACCGACCGGCCGTCCCGGCGCGCCGGCCCACCCTCAAGGATCATCGTCATGACGCGTACCCTCGTGCTGGCCGCCCTCGGCCTGTCCGTCTCCGCCCTCGCCGCCCCGGTGCTTGCCCAGGACGCCCTGCCGCTGCGGGTCTCGCCGTTCGAGCGCGGCGTCGGCACCGCCGGCACCGACACCCCCGAGTTCCGCGCCGCGGCCCTGCGCTCGGATGCCGTGAGCATCGAGTCGAGCCGCATCGCGCTGGAGCGCTCGCGCAACCGCGAAGTCCGCAGCTACGCCAACCGCGTGCTCGTCGAGCGCGAGGCCACCACCAAGGCACTGCTCCCCGAGGGCACCTCGCTCAGCACCGGCGGCACCGTCGTCTCCGATCGCCAGGGGTTCGATACCCGCATCGACAACCCAGTCGGCCTCGTGCTGGCTCCGGTGACGATCGCGGCCAACCTCGGCACCAGCGTCGTCGGCGGGGTTCTCGGCGGCGTCGGCCTCATCGACAACAGCCCGACCGAGCCCGGCCGCCGCGTGGCGATCGGCCCGAACGGGCAGAACCGCATCGAACGCCTGAAGGCCGCCCGCTCCGGCCGCGAATTCGACCGCACCTACGCCGCTCAGCAGGCCCGCTCGGACGAGCGGACGCTGGCCCTCTACGAGACCTACGCGCGCAACGGCGACGACGCGGCCGGCCGCCGCTTCGCCAACGAGGCGCTGCCCTACATCGCCGACGAGCACGGCCACTCGGCTGTCCTTGCCAACCGCACCGGCGGCTGATCGAAACGGCCCGTCACAGAGCCAAGCGTGACGAACCAGGAGGGCCGTCCGACACCGGGCGGCCCTTTTTCGCGTCACATGACCCCTATGTCCGAGCGGGCTATCGGATGCACACATTTCGCCGGGCCCAGATCGAACACCCGCCAACGAAATCCAATCCCCGTCGTTCCGGGTTCGCCTCCGGTGCCCCGGAACGACGGGGATTGGAGCAGATCCTCGGGCGCGCCATCCGTTGCCGCCGCGATGCGTGAATCCGCAGCCGTCTCCGATGAACAGCGTGCGTCCGCGGCGGAGGAGCCTCCGAACTTGACCGAATCGAGCCGAAGCGTGGCCCACTCCCTGCCCGTGCGCGTCTACTACGAGGACACCGACTTCTCGGGCTTCGTCTACCACGCGAGCTACCTGCGCTTCATGGAGCGCGGGCGCACCGAGCTGCTGCGGAGCCTCGCCGGCGATCAGTCCGCGCTGCACCGCGCGGCCGACGGCCTCGTCTTCGTCGTGCGGCGCCTGGAGATCGACTACCTGAAGCCCGCCCGCATGGACGATGCGCTGACCGTGCTCACCGGCACCCGGGATCTGCGCGGCGCCTCGATGCACCTGCATCAGGAGGTGCGGCGCGGCGACGACGTGCTGGTCCGCGCCGCCGTGGTCGTCGCCTGCGTGCGCGGGGCCCGCGCGATCCGCTTGCCGGACGCCCTGCGGCGGGCGCTCGGTGCAACCAATCCTTAACCCTGCCGGCCGCTTAACTGCGGTACCGGAGGCGCGGCCGCGCGTGCACCGCACCCGGCCCTTACTTTCGACAGATTCGACCGCGATTCCCGTTGAATTCGCTCGATGATTTCGGCTCGAGCGCGTGGGCCCGCCGGGCCGGCGCGCTGCCGCCGTCGAGACGTTCGAGGACCCCAGTCATGAACCCAGCCGATGCCATGCAGGCTGTCCAGGCGCCCGCCGCCGACATGACGCTGCTCGGGCTGTTCCTTCAGGCCCACCTCGTCGTGAAGGTGGTGATGCTGGGGCTGCTCGGCTCCTCGATCTGGTGCTGGGCGATCATCGTCGACAAGACGCTGCTGTTCCGCCGCACGCGGGAGGAGATGGACGCGTTCGAGGACGCGTTCTGGTCGGGCCGCTCGCTGGAGGAGCTCTACCGCTCGTTCAACGACCGCCCGGCCACCGGCCTCGCCGCCCTGTTCGTGGCCGCCATGCGCGAGTGGAAGCGCTCGTTCGAGGGCACCGGCCGGCAGATCCAGTCGCTGTCGCAGCGCATCGACAAGGTGCT
>NZ_CAXTBY010000074.1:0-20481 GCF_964242245.1 uncultured Methylobacterium sp.
CGCTCGCCCGCGCGATGCTCTACGACCCGCGCTGGCCCTGGCACGCGGCGGCCGAGCTCGGCGAGAGGGTACGCGCCCCGAAGCAGTACTGGCGTTCGCAGCCGAGGGAGTACAAGGACCTGTTCAAGGACGCGGCCTTCGGCCAGCGCTGATCCTTGCAACGCGTGCGGAGCGCGGCGATCAAAGGCCCGCCACGGCATGGGCGTGGGCCGGCGGGCTACCGGCCCGTCGTTCCGGCTCCTTCGCGGCGTCGATCGTCGCGGCAACGCAGCCCTGCCGCAGCGTGCCGGTTTGAAGGCGCGTCGGGTGTGGAGAGGTCGCGGAAACTTTTGGGCGCACGGGTCCGTACACAGACCGAACACACGTTGGTCGCTGACGGGAGCCGGTGTCTTGGCGAAGCCGCATTTCCTCATCCGCCGCAGCCGCAACGGACGATTCAACTTCACCCTTCTTGCCCATCACGGACGGATCACCGGCGTCGTCACGGTCCCGACGAACGACCGGACGCGGGCGGACATCGAGGGCGAGGCGCGCGAGAAGATCCGAGCCCTGGCGGATGTCCTCGCGCAGGTGACCGGGTCGGTCGGCGAGGCAGGACGCGACGCCGATGCTCGCCCGACCGTGCTGGATACCTACAATTGATGTCGGAAGGCTCGGGCGCGCGCCCCGGCCTCGCGATACCGGGTGGCGGCCCGAGGGCTCGAACCTCGACGATTTTGCCCACTACCACCCGCCGCAGCGACGGCTTCGATCCGCTCAGCGTGGGTGGCTGCGCGCCGGTGAAGGGCCGAGACGCCTACTTCGACCTACGCCGCGCGCCAGCGCAGGGCCGCGCCATTGCCGAAGGCACGGCCGTACAGGCTGCCGTAATTGGCGGCCGCGTCGTCCCAGCCGAAGGTCCGCGCCATCGCGGTGCGGCGCATGGCGTTGAGGCGCTTCTTCTGGGCGAAGGTGTCGAGCGCCCGGCGGACGGCGCCGGAAAACCCCCGCGGCGAGGGATCGGCGAAGGTGAAGCCGGTGATGCCGTCCTCCACCGTATCCGCCAGACCGCCGGTGCGGCGGACGATCGGCAGGGAGCCGAAGCGCTGGGCGTACATCTGCGCCAGCCCGCAGGGTTCGAAGCGCGACGGCATCAGGAGGAAGTCGCTGCCGGCAAACATCCGCCGCGCGTCGCGTTCCTCGAATCCCACGTGGACGCCGACGGAAGCCGGGTGGCGTCGGGCCAAGCCGCGCAGGGCATCCTCGAAGCGCGCCTCGCCCTGGCCGATGGCCACGAGCTGACCGCCTTCCGCGACGATGGTCTCGGCCGCCTGGATGGAGAGGTCGATGCCCTTCTGATGCACCAGCCGTGAGACGATGGCGAAGAGCGGGCCTCGGGACACGGCGAGCCCGAACTGGCGCCGTACCGATTCGGCGTTGGCGCGCTTGCCCTTCCAGTCGTCGGCCTCGAATCGGATGGCGAGGTGTGGATCGGTGCGGGGGTCCCAGCTCTCGTCGATGCCGTTGAGGATGCCGGCCAAGCGTCCCTGCGCCGCGCGGGTGCGCAGCAGCCCGTCGAGCCCGCACCCGGCTTCCGGGGTGAGGATCTCCCGGGCGTAGGTCTCGCTCACCGTGGTGACGTGGGTGGCGTAGAACAGGCCCGCCTTGAGGAAGGAGAGTTGTCCGTAGAACTCGACCCCGTTCACCTGGAAGGCGTGGTCCGGCATCCCGAGGCGGGCGAGGCTGTCCTGCGGGAACAGCCCCTGATAGGCGAGGTTGTGGATCGTCAGCACGCTCGGCACCCGCACCCGCCGCCACGCGAGGTAGGCCGGTGCGAGCGCCGATTGCCAATCGTTCAGGTGCAGGAGATCGGCCGCCCAGGCCGGATCGATCCCCTGCGCGATCTCGGCGGCGGCCAAGCTCAGCCGCGCGAAGCGCAGGTCGTTGTCCGGGAAGTCACCGGCAGCATCGCCGTAGGGCGTGCCGTCGCGCTCGTACAGGTCGGGACTGAGCAGCACGTAGATGCGCAGCCCGTCACCGGTCTCGACGAGGCCAAGATCGCACGGCGGAACGCCGGCGAAGCCTGCAAGATGGGCAACGATCGGGATCGTCGGAAACGCGTCAACCACCTGCCGGTAGCCGGGGATCAGCACGCGCACGTCGTAGCGCCGACGCAGGGCGCGAGGGAGGGCACCCGCGACCTCACCGAGGCCGCCCGTCTTGACGAAGTCCGCCATTTCCGGCGTGGCGTAGAGGATGCGTGGCTGAAGCGTGATGCGAGGATCGATGAACCCTTGGACCGGCGCCGGGGCCGGTCGTGACGAGCGGACGATCGACACCATCGATGCGTTCCCGGGTCGTGCGGTTCGGCCCTGATGCACCGACAAGCCCGCACTAGAGATTGACATTGCCAACGCCTTCGCGCCCCGTCGGTTCCGCTGCGACGCACAAATTATGCCGCTGACATCGTTAATTTCCTGTTCATCGCATTGCACTGCGGCAAAATCGATGGATTGCGTCGTGTCGAGCTGGATCGCGTGCCCGGCATTATCGCGCCTTCTGCAAGATGAGCCCTTCGTCGGGCCCGAGCGCGACGCGGCCGTGAGCGGCCTCGCCGGATCGATCGCCGCGGCTCGACAGCAGGATCGTCCAGCGATCCGCCCCCGGCAGCGGAATCTCGTGCGCCGCGTTCCCGAAGTTGAGGGCGATCCACAGGGTCGCGTCCCCGTCGGAGCGCTCGTAGGCGAAGACCGCCGTGATCCCGAGCGGGATGGCGCGGTAGGCGCCGACCGCGAGCGCGGCGTGCTCGCGGCGGAGCGCCAGCAGGCGCCGGTACAGGGTGAGGATCGAGGCCGGCGCGTCGCGCATCGCATCGACGTTGCGGGTCGCGGCATCCGGCGAGAGCGGCAGCCAGGGCTCGACCGTCGAGAAGCCGGCCCCGGCCTCGCCGTCCCACTGCATCGGCGTTCGCTCCGGGTCGCGTCCGTGCCCGGGCTCGTTCTGCTCCCACGGGTCCCGGACGCGGTCGGATGGGATCGCGACGTGGGCGAGCCCGATCTCGTCGCCGTAGTACAGGGTCGGCGTGCCCCGCAAGCTCAGCAGCAGCATCGCCGCGATGCGCGCTTGGTCCGGCCCGACGCGGGCGGCGATCCGCGGCTGGTCGTGGTTGCCGAGCACCCAGTTCGGCCAGCCGCCATCGGGCAGCGCCGCCTCGTAGGTCTCGACGAGGTCGGCGACGGCCTGCGCGGTCCACGGGGTCTGGATCAATTGGAAGTTGAAGGGCATGTCCGCGCCCGACAGGCCGGGCCCGTAATAGGCCATCAGCCGATCCATCGGCAGGTAGATCTCGCCGATCAGCACCCGCTCGCCATAGAGGCGCAGCACGTCGCGCATCCCGGCGATGACGTCGAGCACCTCGGGGCGGTCGGCGGAGTAGACCTGCGCGAAGCGGTTGATCTCCGGCTGACCGGGCGCGTAGCCCGGGTTCTCCGGGTTGTCGCGGAACCCCGCATCCTTGATCAGGTGCCAGATCACGTCGACGCGGAACCCGTCGACCCCGCGGTCGAGCCAGAAGCGCAAGACGCCGTGCATCGCCGCGCGCACCTCCGGGTTGCGCCAGTTCAGGTCGGGCTGCGCGCCGAGGAACGCGTGGTAGTAGTACTGGCCCGTCGCCGGATCGAAGGTCCAGGCCGGCCCGCCGAAGTTGCTGAGCCAGTTGTTCGGCGGTCCGCCGTCGGCGGCCGGGTCGCGCCAGATGTACCAGTCGCGGCGCGGGTTCGTCCTGGACGACCGGCTCTGCGCGAACCAGGGATGCGTGATCGCGCTGTGGTTCGGCACGAAGTCGAGGATGACCTTGAGCCGTCGGCGGTGCGCCTCGGCGATCAGCGCGTCGAAATCCGCCAACGTGCCGAACAACGGGTCGATCCCGCAGTAATCGGCCACGTCGTAGCCGTAATCGGCCATCGGCGAGGGATAGACCGGCGAGATCCAGACGGCGTCGACGCCGAGCCAGGCGAGGTGGTCGAGCCGGGCCGTGATGCCGCGCAGATCGCCGATCCCGTCGCCGTTCGTGTCCTGGAACGAGCGCGGATAGACTTGATAGACGGCGCCGCGCTTCCACCAGACCATGCCGGACATGGGCTTCTCCCCGCTGTTCCCAGGTCAGCGTCAGCCGCGTCACGCGCCGGGTGCGACCGGGGGGAAATTCAGACACCGTTCAACGCTGTGTGACAAACTCCTGTCGCGTTTGGCTGTCAGCCTCGTTTTCGTGTCTTTCAAGACACAATCGCGAGGCACATCGCTTGCACCGGCAGGTCCATGACCCAGCAACGCCTCGACAAGACCGGTGAGCAGCCACAGGATCGTCGGCTCCGGACCAAGGGCCGATCAACGCCGAAGGCCGCGGAGGGCGCTTCCGAGACGCGATCACGCGCCGGCGCCGATGATGGGGGAATGCACGTGCTGAAGGATGCTCTTACTGCCCCCGCGCCCGGGGACGATCGGGCGGACGCCGCCGATGGGACCGTGGCCGCGCCGCCGCGCAGTCCTGTCGCGTGGAGCGAACCGGCGCGGCCGGCCTCCGGCGACGCCGTCGCGGACCTTCGCGACGCGATCCGCGCCAAGCTCGCCTACGCGATCGGCAAGACGCCGGAGACCGCCCGCGAGCGCGACTGGTTCGCGGCGACCGCCCTGGCGCTGCGCGACCGGATCGTCGATGCCGGCCGCGCCGCCGATGCATCGGTGCCGAACAAGCGGGTCTACTACCTGTCGCTGGAGTTCCTGATCGGGCGCCTGCTGTCCGACGCGATGAACAACCTCGGCCTCGTGGAGACGACCCGGGAGGCGCTCAGGGGCCTCGGCGTCGATCTCGGCACGGTCGAGGGCGCCGAGCCCGACGCGGCGCTGGGCAACGGCGGCCTCGGGCGGCTGGCCGCCTGCTTCATGGAGAGCATGGCCAGCATCGGCATCCCGGCGGTCGGCTACGGCATCCGCTACGACCACGGCCTGTTCCGCCAGACCTTCGAGGACGGCTGGCAGCGCGAAGCGCCCGAGACGTGGCTCGCCGAGGGCAACCCCTGGGAGTTCGTCCGGCCGGAGGCCACCTACGCGATCGGGTTCGGCGGGCACGTCACCATGGCGGCGGTGTCCGACGGCGTGATCCGGCGGCACTGGCACCCGGCTGAGACGGTGCTGGCGGTGGCCCACGACGTTCCGGTGGTGGGCTGGCGGGCTAAGACCGTGAACACGCTGCGCCTGTGGAAGGCGGAAGCGGAGGCGCCCGTCGAGCTGGCGCAGTTCAACGGCGGCGATCACGTCGGTGCTGTCGCGAACCGCATGCGCGCCGAGGCGATCTCGCGGGTGCTCTACCCGAGCGATTCCTCGACCGCCGGTCAGGAGTTGCGCCTGCGGCAGGAATACTTCTTCACCTCCGCCTCGCTGCAGGATCTGGTCCGGCGCCACGTGGCCGAGCGCGGCGACATCCGCTCGCTGCACGACCACGCCGCGATCCAGTTGAACGACACCCACCCGGCCATCGCCGTGCCCGAGCTGATGCGCATCCTCCTGGAGGATCACGGCCTCGTGTGGGAGGACGCGTGGCACGTCACCACCAACACGCTCAACTACACCAACCACACCCTCCTGCCGGAGGCGCTGGAGACGTGGCCGGTGGAGCTGATGGAGCGGCTGCTGCCGCGCCACATGCAGATCATCTACCTGATCAACTGGATGCACCTCGAGGAGCAGGGCCGGCACGGCCGCCACGACGCGGCGCACCTCGCCTCGGTCTCGCTGATCGACGAGGCGCAGGGGCGCCGGGTGCGGATGGGGCACCTCGCGTTCCACGGCGCGCGCCGGGTCAACGGCGTCTCGGCGCTGCACACCGACCTGATGCGATCCACGGTGTTCCGCGATCTGCACGCGCTGGACGGCGAGAAGATCGTCAACAAGACCAACGGCATCACCTTCCGCCGCTGGCTCCACAACGCCAATCCCGGCCTGACCAAGCTCGCGGTCGAGGCGGTGGGCCGCGGGGTGCTCGACGATCCGGGCCTGCTGCGCGGCCTCGACGCGTTCGCCGGGAACCCGGATTTCGTGACGCGCTACGCCGCCGTCCGGTACGGCCGCAAGCAGGCGCTCGCCGCGCTGATCGCCGAGCGCACCGGGATCGCGGTCGACCCGTCCGCGCTGTTCGACGTGCAGATCAAGCGCATCCACGAGTACAAGCGCCAGCTCCTCAACGTCGTGGAGACGGTCGCGCTCTATCAGGCGATCAAGGCCGAGCCCCACAGGGACTGGACGCCGCGGGTCAAGATCTTCGCCGGCAAGGCGGCGCCGAGCTACACCCAGGCCAAGCTGATCATCAAGCTCGCCTGCGACGTGGCCAAGGCCGTCAACGACGACCCGGAGGTGGCCGACCGGCTCAAGGTGGTGTTCCTGCCGAACTACTCGGTGAGCGTCGCCGAGGCGATCATCCCGGCGGCCGACCTCTCCGAGCAGATCTCGACCGCCGGCATGGAGGCGTCGGGGACCGGCAACATGAAGCTGGCGCTCAACGGCGCGCTCACGGTCGGCACGCTGGACGGCGCCAACATCGAGATCCGCGACCATGTCGGTGCGGACAACATCTTCATCTTCGGCCTCGACGCCGTCGGCGTGCAGGCGCGGATGGCGGAGCCGAACTACGCGCAGAGGGCGATCCAGGCCTCGCCCCGGCTCGCGGCGGCGCTGGACATGATCGCCTCGGGCCGGTTCTCGCCGGAGGAGCCGAACCGCTTCCGACCGCTCACCGACGACCTGCGCCACCGCGACCAGTACCTGCTCACCGTCGATTTCGATGATTACTGGCGGGTTCAGCGCGAGATCGACATCGCCTGGGCGGACCCGGCCGGCTGGTGGGCCAGGGCGGTCCGCAACACCGCCCGGATGGCATGGTTCTCCTCGGACCGCTCCATGCGCGAGTACGCCGACGAGATCTGGCGCGTGAAACTCGGCTAGGGCAATTCCGGTTCGCTCGCGCTCACTGCCCTTGCTCTAAGCCTCCGTGTGATACGGTTTCCGGCTGAATGCTTCGAGGGCGGCGCACCCCGTAACCCGCGCGTCCTTCCCTCTCCCCTCTGCGGGAGAGGGTGGCCCGCGAGCTAAGTCGGGTGAGGGGAGCGACGGGTCCGGACAGCGCGCTCCCCTCACCCGACCCTCGCTGACGCGAGGGCCACGCTCCCCCGCAAAGGGGGAAGGGAGCGCACGCAACCGCACTCATCACCCGGAAACCATATGAGACCGGTGCTGCGTGGATTGGGCGAAGCGCCGGGCGGTCCCTCTCCCCACTCATCTCGGGCTTGCCCGAGATGTGCAACTCAGATGTCCAAGTCGGGCAGGCCCGACTTGGATGGGAGAGGGCTGGGGTGAGGGGCGTGCCGTATCCGGACAGTTCTCATCCCTCACCCTGTCCCTCTCCCGCGAAGGGTGTGGGGACCCGCGCTCTTCCCGGATCGCGTGAAGCGATGTGTGCATCCGCAAGCCCCTGCGGGACAGGGGTCGGGCCGCGCGAGGGGGGATCGAGCGCAGGGGCCTGCCGAAGAACGCCGTGCCCTACGTCTCGATCAGAACCGGGTAGCAGCGCGCTCCGACGGAGGCCGCCAGTACCTGCACCGCGCCGACCGTCGAGCTGTCGCCCGCGACGTGGACCACGTCGGTGGCGCGGAGCGACGGGAGGTGGGCGGTCAGCGGACCCGGTCGCACGTCCGGCGGACGCTGCCGGCTTCGATCGGCGGTGAGGACGAGGCGGCCGACGCCGGTCGCCCGCAGCCAGTCGAGGCACGCGCGCATGTAGAGGTCGAGGGGATCGCGGGCCCCGACGATCAGGCAGATGTCGCGCTCCGACTCGATGTAGCGCGCGGCACGGGCGATCGACCAGACCGGCCCGAAGCCGCAACCGGCCGCAACCAGCACGAGGCGCCCCCCGCCGGGTCGGTACTGCGACCGGCCGACCGGCCCCCTGAGCTTCACCTCGGCATCGAGGGGCAGGGCATCGGCGAGCGACCAGCCGTCGTCGTCGCGCGGAAGATGGAACACGAGCTCGTTCAGTTCCGCCGACCCATCGACGCGCAGCGTCGGACTGACGGTGCGCAGGCCGACGCCGTCGAGGGCGAGGGCGACCTGTGCCCCGGGCTCCAGTTCCAGCCGGCGGGTGAGCGTCACCACCACCTCGACCACGTGCGGGGCCAGCGCCGTCACCTCGGTGACCGTGCCGGTACGCGTCGCAACGGCCGGCGCCGGCTCGTCCGGCTGCGTCAGGAGCACGGGAGCGGCGGGCAGCGACAGCTTGACGGCGTCCGGGCGGTCCCGCCGCGCCTGGGCCCGACGCGCGCCGGGACTTGCGCCCTGGCCGGGAACGATCGCCCCATGCACGGCCTGCACCGGTGCGATCATCCCGTCGGCGAGCGCCGCCTCGAGGGGCGTGTCGCCGGTGGAGACGCGCACGGACTTGCCGTTGACGACGAGCGAGCAGCGCGCGCTCATGGTCGTCTCCCGAGTGTCATGCGCGTGTCACCGGGCGGCGATCAGCGCTTGGCGAGCAGGATGCGGTCGACCATGCCGGCCCATCGATCGCGGGTCGCCCGGGCCTCGGGTCCGAGCGCGTCCGGCTCGGGCTCGATCCGGGCGCGGAGCGCGGTGGATTCCGCGCGCTCGGCCATGAGGATCGCCTTCATCAAGGCCATCTCGGCCTGGAGCCGGGCGACGACGGCGTCGTGCTCCGGTTCCGCCTCGCCATCCTCGGAGACGATCGCGGACCCGGCGTCCTCGAAGCCGTCGCCGGGTTCCTCGTCGCGGGTGTCGAAGTCCGTTGCAGCGACGGCGGCATCCGCCGGAGCGTCGCCGTCCCGCTCAGCGGCCGACGGACCGGAAGCCGCCAGCCGCATCGGCGGGCGCGGCGGGTCCAGCCGGATCGGGCGCGCGAGCAGGCGACGCACCACGTCGGAGCCGCCAGCCTCGCGAAACTGCCTCACCGCCTCGGCCATCACCGCTCTCCAACCGCCCGGACGGAATCGCGCGACGCGGCCCGCCTTCTCCACACAACCTTGTGCGGGCATGGTTAAGGGAGACTTAAATGAGGACGGGGACGCATCCATCCCTGCTCAAGACAGACAAGCAGATCCTGCATCCTGCCGTACCGGCGCCCGGCAGATCGATGGGCGGTCCGTACTGTCCGGGAGCAAATCCGCACGGGCACGCGGCCGTCCCGGAGCCTCATCGCCCAGTCTCCCTAGCCCGCGGGCGCGTGAGGACGCATGGCTGCACACGGCTGACGGACATCCCGCGCCGCACGATCCGCAGACGGACGATCCGGCCTCGATCAGGCGGCCTCGGGGGCGGCGCCGACGAGTTCGCGGGCCTGGAGCATCGTCATCGGCTCGCCGAAGGCGTGGCCCTGGGCGTAGTCGCAGCCGAGGTCGGCCAACGCCTGGGCGTCGGCTTCCGACTCGGCGCCCTCGGCGACGATCGCGAGGCCGAGTTCGTTGGCCATCCGCACGATCGAGCGCAGGATCGCGGTCTTGCCCGCCGCCATCTGACGGACGAAGGACTGGTCGATCTTGATCGTGTCGAACGGGAAGCGCTGGAGGTAGGACAGCGCCGAGTAGCCGGTGCCGAAATCGTCGAGCGACAGGCCGGCGCCGAGGTCGTGGATGCGGGTCAGCATCTGGGCCGCATATTCCGGGTTCTCCATCACGAGGCTCTCGGCGAGTTCGAGCTTGAGCGAGCCCGGCAGCACGCCGGAGCGGGCGAGCACCGTCTTCACGTCGTGCAGGAGGTCGTGGCGCAGCAACTGCCGCGAGGACAGGTTGACCGAGGCGAAGATCGGCGGATCGACCTCCAGCGACCGCTGCCACGCGGCGAGTTCCAATGCCGTGCGCTCCAGCGCGAAGATGCCGAGGTTGACCACGAAGCCGCTCTCCTCGGCCACCGGCATGAAGGTTGCGGGCGGGATGCGCCCGAGCTTGGGGTGGTCCCAGCGCAGGACCGCCTCGAAGCCCGCCACCGTGCGGTCCTCCAGCCGGACCACGGGCTGGAACAGCACCTTCATCTCGTTGCGCTCGAGCGAGCGGCGCAGGTCGCCCTCCAGCATGAGGCGGTCGGGGCGCTCGGCCCGCATGTCGGCGCGGAAGACCTCGATGCGGTCGCCGCCGCCGCGCTTGGCCTGGACCATCGCGGCCTCGGCGTTCTTGAACACCTCGTCGCGCTTGAGGCTCGCGCCGGTCTCGTGCAGCGCCAGCCCGATCGAGACGGTGAGGAAGATCTCGCGGTCGGCGTAGGTGATCGGCGTGGCGATGGCCCGCCGGATCATCTCGGCGAACGACAGGATGCGGTCGGCCTCGCGCTCGGAGAGGAGGATCACCGCGAACTCGTCGCCGGCCACCCGCGCCAAGCTGTCCTGCGGGCGCAGCAGCCGCCCGAGGCGGCGCGACAGGGTGAGCAGGATCGAGTCGCCGGCGGACAGACCGATGGCGTCGTTGATGCCCTTGAAGCGGTCGATGTCCAGCACGATCACCGTCGGCTTCAGCCGCGGGTCCTGGCTGGCGAAGGCGATGGCCGCATCGAGGCGGTCGCCGAACAGCTCGCGGTTGGGCAGGCCGGTGAGGCTGTCGTGGACGGCGTCGTGCAGCAGGCGCTCCTCGGCGGTCTTGACCTCGGTGACGTCACTGATGGTGCCGACGACGCGGATCACCTCGCCGTCGGACCCGATCACCGGCCGCGCCTTGAGGCGGTACCAGTAGTAGGCGCCGCCCGAGGTGCGCAGGCGGAAGTCGTGGACGATGCGGCCGCGGCGCTCCTCGATCACGGTGTCGAGCACCGCCGAGTAGCGCTGGATGTCGAAGGGGTGGAGCAGTCCGAGCCAGTTGGCGGCCGGGCCCTCCAGCGCACCGCGCTTGAGGCCGAGCTGCCCCTCGATCTCCTGGCCGGCGAACACCCGGTCCCCGGGCACGTCCCAGTCGAACACCACGTCGCCGGCCCCCGTCAGCGCCAGCGCCCGCCGCTCCGTGTCCGAGACCAGCGCGTGGGTGAGGCCGCCGCCACTGAACGCGTGCTGCATCACCGTGAAGCCGATCAGCATGACGATGAGCACCAGACCGCCGATCAGGGCCGGCTGCGCCACCTCGCTGCCGATCTGGCCGGTCACCGCGAAGCCCGCGGCGGTCACCCAGACCACGAGCAGCGTCCAGGTGGGGACCAGCAGGATGGCGCGGTCGTAGCCGTTGTGGGCGGCCAGATACGCGATCAGCAGCAGGCCGACGCCCGCCACCGCCGCGATCGAGATGCGCGCGACGCCGGCGGCCACCGGCGGGTCGAACAGGGCCAGCCCGACGAGGCCGGCGAGGAACGTCAGCCAAAAGAAGGCGACGTGGCTGTAGCGCACGTGCCAGCGCGAGAGGTTCAGGTAGGCGAACAGGAAGACGAGCAGCGTCGCGGCCAGCACCGCCTCGGCCGACGCCCGGTAGACCCGCTCGGCCACCTCCGCCACGGGAAAGACCCGCTGAAGGAAACCGAAATCGATGCAGGCGTAGGCCAGCACCGACCACGCGAGCGCGGCGGCCGCGGGGAAGATGATCGCGCCCTTCACCACGAAGACGATCGTCAGGAACAGGGCGAGCAGGCCGCTGATGCCGATGATGATGCCCTTGTAGAGCGTCAGCCCGGCGTTCTTCTTGCGGTAGGCGTCCTGGTCCCAGAGATGGACCTGCGGGATGTTGGGCCCGCGGAGTTCCGCGACGTAGGTGACGGTGGTGCCGGGATCGAGGGTGATGACGAACTGGTCGGCCTCCGGGTTCTCGTCGCGCTCGGGCCGGATGCCCTGGCTCGCGGTGATCGCGGCGATGCGCGAGCCGCCGAGATCGGGCCAGACCACGCCGGAATCGACCAGCCGGAAGTGCGGCGCGACGAGGATGCGGTCGATCTGCTCGTCGGTGTCGTTGGTGAGCGCGAACACCATCCAGTCCGGGCGGGCACCCGCGTCGCGGGCCTTGACCACGATGCGGCGCACGATGCCGTCCTTGCCCGGCGCCGTGGAGATCTGGATCAGATCGCCGTCCGAGCGGTAGCGCTCGATCGTGCCCGTCAGGTCGATGACCGGCGCGTCGAGGGTGACGCGCACCGCCTCGACGGCCCGCGCGGGCACGCCCGCGAGCAGGAGGCCGGCCAGCAGTGCGAGCAGAAGGGCGAGGATGCGCAAGGGGCGAGTGTTCCGGCCGGACAGGCGGCAGCGAAGACGGCTCAGGTTCCGCGCAGGCGTAGAGACGGGTTTAACCTGGAGCAGGATTGCGAGCGAGCCGCGAGGGGCGGTGCCCACCGCTTCCCGCCGCAGGTTCGTGGCAGGCGGGGATCGCTCGCCTTTGAGGCCAAAACAAGTTTCCGCTGCTGCCTCCAGTCGGGACCTCGTCTCGCGGACGCTCCGCCGCGCGCGGGTCAGGCCGCGCGCAGGGCTGCCGCGATCCGGTCCAGCGACGGCAGCTTCCGGATCGGGCCGATCGCGGCGAGCGTCGGCGCGCCGGACTGCGCCCGCAGGCCCGCGGCGCGCACGTCCTCGACGGTGACAGCATCGACCTTAGCGATCACCTCGCCGGCCGGGATCACCCGGCCCCAAGCGAGGAGTTGCCGGGCATTCCGCTCGATGCGCCCGCCGGGGGTCTCGAGCGCCGAGAGCAGCGAGACCTTGAGCTGCGCCTTCGCGCGGGCGATCTCGACGGCATCGAGGTCGCGGGCGGCGCGCGCGGTCGCGGCCAGCGTCACCTCGACGAGTTCGGGCAGATCCGCGCCGGAGGTGCCGGCCCCGATGCCGAACAGGCCGCAATCGGAGAACGGCCAGTGGAACGCCTGGATCTCGTAGGCCAGCCCGCGGGTCTCGCGCACTTCCTGCCACAGTCGCGAGGTCAGGCCGCCGCCGAGCACCTGCGCGAACATGTGGAGGGCGTAGTAGCCCGCGTCGCGGAACGACAGGCCGGGCAGGCCGATCACGAGGTTGGCCTGTTCGAGCTTCCTCGGCATGCGCCGCTCGCCGCCGCCGTAGACGCCGGGGATCGCCTCGGGGGCGGCGCCTCTCGGCATCGCGCCGAAGTGGCGCTCGGCGGCGGCCGCGATCGCCGCGTGCTCCACGGCGCCGGCGGCTGCGACCACGATCCGGTCGGGGGTGTATTCGCGGGCGAGGTAGGCGCGGATGCCGGCCTCGCCGAAGCTGCGGATGGTCTCGGGGCGGCCGATGATCGGCCGGCCGATCGGCTGGTCGGGGAAGGCGGCCTCGGTGAAGGCGTCGTAGACCACATCGTCCGGCGTGTCCTCGATCGCGGCGTATTCCTGGAGGATCACGCCCTTCTCGCGGGCGAGTTCGCCCGCATCGAACACGGAATCGGTGAGGATGTCGCCGATCACGTCGAGCGCCGTGCCGACATCCTCGCCGAGCACGCGGGCGGTGTAGCTCGTGCCCTCGGCCGAGGTCGCGGCGTTGATCTCGCCGCCGAGGTTCTCGATGTCCTCGGCGATGCGCTGCGCCGAGCGCGTTCGGGTGCCCTTGAAGGCCATGTGCTCGATGAGGTGGGACAGCCCGCCCTCGTCCGTGCGCTCGTGGCGCGAGCCGGCGCCGACCCAGACGCCCAGCGTCGCGGTGGCCACCCCCGGCATGGCTTCCGTGGCGACGGTGACGCCGTTGTCGAGCACCGTGACGCGGAGGTCCGGCGAGGCGGCGTGCGTGGCGAAGTGCCGGTTCATGCGCCCCTCGTGATGCGGGCGCGATCGCGGATCAGGGCCTCCACCGCCGACTGATCGTTGGCGATCCGGGTCATGCGCTCAGGCCGGTCCATCAGGTCGGCGAGGTGCGGGGGCAGCGCCGGGCGCAGGCCGCCGGTGGCGCGGCTCACCGCGTCGGGAAACTTCGCCGGGTGCGCGGTGGCCAGCGCCACCACCGGCGTCGCCGGGTCCTGCCGCAGCAGGCGGCGGCCGGCGCGGACGCCGATGGCGCTGTGCGGATCGAGCACGATGCCGGTGCTGGCGTGCGTCCGCGCGATCTCGTCCAGCACGTCCGGCTCGGCGACAGCGGTGGCGTCGAACTCGGAGCGGATCGCGTCCAGCACCGGGGCGTCCAGGGTGAAGCCGCCGGACTGCTTCAGGCCGGCCATCAACCGGCTGACGGAGGACGCGTCGCGGCCGAGCGCCTCGAACAGCAGCCGCTCGAAGTTCGAGGAGATCTGGATGTCCATGGAGGGCGAGGTCGTCGCCTCGACCCCGCGCAGGGCGTAGGCGCCGTGCTCCAGGGTGCGGGCGAGGATGTCGTTGGCGTTGGTGCCGATCATCAGCCGCCCGATCGGCAGCCCCATGCGCTTGGCGACCCAGCCGGCGAGCACGTCGCCGAAGTTGCCGGTCGGCACCGCGAAGGACACGTCGCGGTGCGGGCTCCCGAGGGCGACCGCGCTGGTGAAGTAGTACACCGCCTGCGCGGCCACCCGCGCCCAGTTGATCGAGTTGACGCCCGCGAGCCTCACCGCGTCGGCGAAGCCGGCGTGCTGGAACATGGCTTTGACGAGGGTCTGGCAATCGTCGAAATTGCCGTCGACGGCCAGCGCGTGGACGTTGTCCGCATCGACCGAGGTCATCTGGCGCCGCTGCACCTCCGAGACCCGGCCGTGCGGGAACAGGATGAACACGTCGACCCGGTCGAGCCCGCGGAACGCCTCGACGGCGGCGCTGCCGGTGTCGCCCGAGGTCGCGCCGACGATGGTGGCGCGGGTGCCGCGGGCGCGGAGCACATGGTCCATCAGCCGGCCGAGGAGCTGCATCGCCACGTCCTTGAAGGCGAGCGTCGGGCCGTGGAAGAGCTCCAGCAGGAACAGGTTGTCGTCGAGCTGCACCAGAGGGCAGATCGCCGGATGCCGGAAGCCGGCGTAGGCCGCCTCGATCATGCGGTCGAGGTCGGTGGCGGCGATCTCGCCGTCGATGAGCGGGCGCAGCACGCGCTTGGCCGCGTCCGCGTAGCGCTTGCCCGCGAGCGCCGCGATCTCCGGCCTCGGAACCGTCGGCCAGCTCTCGGGAACGTAGAGGCCCCCGTCGCGGGCGAGCCCCGCGAGCAGGGCATCCGAGAACGAGAGCGGCGCGGCCGAACCGCGGGTCGAGACGTGCAGCAAGGGGGCCTCCGGGGGAAGGCGCCCCGTCTACACGATGAGGCCGGACGTGTCGAAGATCGGGTGCGACGGATCAGGCCTTCGTGCCCTCGGCCTTCACGAGCCGGCAGCCGCTGATGCGCCACTGCCCGTCGTCGCCTCGCTCCAGGCTGTACTCGGCGGTCCAGTCGACGCCGTCCTCGTCCTGGATCGCGACATCCTGCGACAGGGCCGCCTCGCCGAGATCACGCCCCTGCCCAAAGACGAAGCTGCGGTGGCGGTAGACCGGCCGGTAGTTGTTGCGCACCATGCCGAGGAAGATGTCCGCACTCGGGAACATCCCCTGGATGCCGGGCGCGGCCTGGGCGTAGGCCGCGGCCGCATCGTCGCGCCCCAGGGCGTCGGCTTGGCGTGCGATGGCGGCGCGCGCCGCCTCGCGGGCCCCGTCGTCGGCCGCGTGCGCGGGGGTCATCGCGAGGGCGAGGAGGAGGGCCGGCCATGCGCGCATCGGGATCGCTCCGCGGAAGTCGTGCCGGAGTGTAGCCCGCGGCACGGGGGCCGCAAGCCGGTGCGCTCACGCGCCGCCCGCCGGCTCCGGCTCGTGCAGGCGCTTCCAGGCGAACACCGAGAACACGCCGAGCAGGCAAAGCGCGATGCCGAACCACGTGAAGGCGTATTGCAGGTGGTTGTTCGGCAGGTCGACGCGGAGCTGGCCGCCGCGGGGCCACGTCGTCTGCCCGGGCACGGCGTCGGCCTCGATCAGGTAGGGCGCGGCGTCGGTCAGGCCGCGCGCGGCACTGATGCCCGGCACGTCGCGGTTGAACCACTCGCCGCGCGCCGGGTCGGGCGCGGGCACGAACATCGTGCGCGCCTCGCTGGCGCGCAGCAGGCCGACGACGGTGGTGCCGCCGTCGACGAGGCCGTCGCGGCGATCGGCCTGCACCTTCAGCTCGGTCGGCACGAAGCCGCGGTTGACCAGCACGAGGCCGCCGTCCGCGCGCTCGAACGGCGTGATCACGTAGTAGCCCTGCAACGCCCGGCCCGGCGTCTCGCCGGCGGCGAGGCCGTGGACCAGCGTCTCGCGGTCGTTGAGGAAGCGCCCCGTGACGCGCACGTGCTCGAACTCGTCGCGCGCCGGGTTCCAGTCGGCCGGCGGCGCGACGGGCGGGGCCGTCGATCGCGAGACGATCCGCGCGATCAGCGCCTCCTTCTCGCCCTTACGCGCGAGCTGCCAGACGCCGAGGCCGAGCAGGACGGCGAGCGCCAGCAGCGCCGAGAGGCCGGGCGCGATCAGGTCGCGCCAAGCACCGGAGCCCGTGCGCGGAGCGGCCTCGCTTGCGCTCACCTGAAGCGCCCCTGCTCGGCCTTGTTGCTGTACTGCAGGGCGAGCAGGACGCCCTTCAGCGGCCGGACCAGGATGAGGCTCAGGCCCACCGAGAGCGAGCCGGCCACGAGGGCGTGCACCCACATCGGCGGCTCGTAGGTGATCTCCATCCAGAGGGCGAGGGCGACCACCACGAGGCCGACGATCGTCATCACGAAGAAGGCCGGGCCGTCCCCCGACTCGAAGCTCGAATAGTCGAGCCCGCACGCCTCGCAGGCGGGGCGCACGGTCAGGAAGCCCTGGAACAGGTGCCCCTGGCCGCAGCGCGGACAGCGGCCGCGCAGGCCCGTGGGGATGGGTGCTTGTGGCGTGTAGCGCTTCAAGATGCGTGCTCCTCGCGAGGCGATGACGGATGACGCGACGTGCGGTGCCCGCACCCGGGGATATGAGCATCCGGACACGAAAAAGGGCGGCCGGAGCCGCCCTTCGCGCAATCCTCACCCGCATCCGACCGGATGCAAGCCTCAATGCGCGCCGTGGCCGGCGCCCGAGCCCCAGACGTAGATCGCGGCAAACAGGAACAGCCACACCACGTCGACGAAGTGCCAGTACCAAGCCGCGAACTCGAAGCCGAGGTGCTGCTTGACGGTGAACTGGCCGGCGTAGGCCCGGAACAGGCACACCGCGAGGAAGATCGTGCCGATGAGGACGTGGGCGCCGTGGAAGCCCGTGGCCATGAAGAAGGTCGACGCATAGATGCTGCCGGCGAATCCGAAATGCGCGTGGGCGTACTCGTATCCCTGGCAGGCGGAGAACAGGATGCCGAGGACGACCGTGAGCCAGAGCCCGTACTTCAGGCCCTTGCGGTCGTCGTGCAGCAGAGCGTGGTGGGCCCAGGTCACGGTGGTGCCCGAGGTGAGCAGGATCAGGGTGTTGAGGAGCGGCAGGTGCCAGGGATCGAAGGCCTCGACGCCCTTGGGCGGCCAGACGCCGCCGGTGAAGCCGACGCGCGACGCCTGGATCGGGTCGGCGGTGTAGAGCGCCGCCTCGAAGTAGGCCCAGAACCACGCGACGAAGAACATCACCTCGGAGGCGATGAACATCATCATGCCGTAGCGGTGGTGAAGCTGCACCACGCGGGTGTGATCGCCGGCATTGGCCTCGTGGACCACGTCCTTCCACCACGCGAACATGGTGTAGAGCACACCGACCGCACCCGCGCCGAAGACGTAGGGGCCGGGCGTGAGCGTGCCGATCTGGAGGCTCTTCATCCAGAACACGGCGCCGAAGGCCATCAGGAAGCCGGAGAAGGCACCCAGCAGCGGCCACGGACTCGGGCTCAGGATGTGGAAGTCGTGATTCTTGGCGTGCGCCTCGGCCATCGTACCCGTCTCTCCTCGACCGCTTCGGCCCTGCGCCGTCATCGGCCCTCGCGGTGAGCGAACTCACCCGTGAGGCTCGTCCGACCCTTAGCGGACCGGGCCGCCCGTTGTCACGCTTCGCCCTCAGAAATCCCGCTTGTCGCCCGTGGGACCCGTCGTCGCGAGGGCGGCGGTGACCGGCTCGCCGTTCTTCGAGGCGAAGTAGGTGTAGGACAGCGTCATCTCGGAGAGGTGTGCGGTGTTCGAATCCTTGCGCACGTCCGGATCGATGTAGAACACCACCGGCACGTCCAGCGTCTCGCCCGGCTGGAGGGTCTGCTCCTTGAAGCAGAAGCACTCGATCTTGACGAAGTAGCCGCCCATCAGTCCGGGCTGCACGTTGAAGGTCGCCACGCCCGTGGAGGGCGTCGTGCCGGTGTTCCTCACCTGGAAGAACACCGTCTTGGCCTCGCCGAGTCGCGCCTCGACGCTGCGGGACTCTGCGCGGAACTTCCACGGCAGCGTCGACGCGACGTTGGTGTCGAAGTGCACCACCATGCTCCCGGTGGTCCCGGCGGAGCCCGCGAGCGCCGGCCCCTGCCGCGGCGTGCCGTCGTAGCCCGTGGCCTTGCAGAACGCGTCGTAGAGCGGCACCGATGCGAAGGCGAGGCCGGTCATGCCGAGGGCGAGGCCGCCACAGGCGATGGCGGTGCGGAGCGCGTTCCGGTTGGAAGGCGGAGGCGTCATCACAGCGGCCGGTTGAGGATCTGGGGTCCGAGCTTGGCGATGGTCAGCACGAAGAACAGCACCACCATGGCGCCGAGCGCCAGCGCAATGGCGAGCGAGCGCTTGCGCCGGCGCGCCTCCTCCTCAGGCGTCAGCGCGCGGTACGCGATCTTCGGGAACCCGTGCGGATCGTTGGCCATCAGGCGAGGACCGGGCGGAACAGGCCGAGGCTCTGCTCGGCCAGCAGCGCCGAGAACAGGACGAACAGGTAGAGGATCGAGAAGCCGAACATCCCCATCGCCGCCCGCTTCTCGGCCTCGCCCTCGCGGTTGCGGAAGACCTGGACGCTGAAGGCGAGCATGCCGACACCGCCGAGGACAGCGACGACCGCGTAGAGCAGGCCGGCAAAGCCCAGCGCCACCGGCACGAGGCCGAGCGGAGCGAGCACCAGGGTGTAGTAGATAATCTGGCGGCGGGTCGATTGCGGGCCGGCGGTGTTCGGCATCATCGGGATGCCGGCCTTGGCGTACTCGCCGGCCTTGACCAGAGCCAGCGCCCAGAAGTGCGGTGGCGTCCAGATGAAGATGATGGCAAACAGCACCAGCGACTCGATGCCGACGGAACCGGAGACCACGGCCTGCCCGATCACCGGGGGCAGCGCACCGGCGGCACCGCCGATGACGATGTTCTGCGCGGTCGCCCGCTTCAGCCACATCGAGTAGATCACCGCGTAGAACACGATGGTGAAGGCCAGGAGCCCCGCGGCGAGCCAGTTCGCGGCGAGCCCGAGCACCATCACCGAGCCGACCGAGAGCACGAGGCCGAAGGCCAGCGCCTCGTCCGGCCGGATGCGTCCGTCCGGGATCGGGCGCTTGGCGGTGCGTGTCATGATCGCGTCGATGTCGGCGTCCCACCACATGTTGAGGCAGCCCGACGCGCCCGCGCCGACCGCGATCATCAGGAGCGAGATCACGGCGACCGCCGGTGGGACGTGTCCGTGCGAGACGGCCATGCCGACGAGCGCGGTGAAGATCACCAGCACCATCACCCGCGGCTTCAGCAGGGCGAAGAAGTCCGGCACGTCGCCGCCGACGACCGAGATCGGTGCAACGCCGACGGGGAGACTGTTTGACAGGGTGGTCATGGCTACCGAAACCGTTCTGCTGTGGACCGCCCGAGGCCCGTAAGGCCGCGAAGGTCCCGCTCCGTTCGCCGCAAGACGCGAACCGGAACATTTCCAATCAACCGGACGTGCCACGCCCGGAGGGAAGGGCCGGAGCCGCACCGCGTCGCTCCGTCAGGGTCTTCGTTTCCGCCCTTGCCGGGACCCTTCGGCGAACCGAAGGGACCGGGGAAGGGCGGAGGCCGCGCAGGGCGGCCTCCGCATCCCGTCTCAGTGGTGGCCCGGCTCGTCGACGATCCGGGGAAGGGTCTCGAACTGGTGGAAGGGCGGCGGCGAGGACAGGGTCCACTCCAGCGTCGTGGCACCCTCGCCCCACGGGTTGTCCGCAGCCTGCTCCTTGGAGCGGAAGGCCAGGATCACGCCGATCACGAACACCATCATGCCGAGACCGAAGATGTGCCCGCCGTAGGTCGAGACCTTGTGCCAGCCCGCGAACGCCTCCGGGTAGTCGGCATAGCGGCGTGGCATGCCGGCGAGTCCGAGGAAGTGCATCGGGAAGAACAGGACGTTCGCGCCGATGAAGGCCAGCCAGAAGTGCAGCTTGCCCGCCCATTCCGGGATGATGTGCCCGGTCATCTTCGGGAACCAGTAGTAGATGCCGGCGAAGATGATGAACACCGCTCCGAGCGAGAGCACGTAGTGGAAGTGCGCGACGACGTAGTAGGTGTCGTGCAGGTACTTGTCGACGGCCGAGTTGGCGAGCACGACGCCGGTGACGCCGCCGACCGTGAACAGGAAGATGAAGCCCACCGCCCAGTGCATCGC
>NZ_CAXTBY010000075.1:0-20468 GCF_964242245.1 uncultured Methylobacterium sp.
GCTCTAGAACTGAACGCCGCGGGTCAGGGCGCCGTCCACCACGAGGTTCGTGCCGGTGATGAAGCTCGCGGCCGGGCTTGCCAGGAAGACGACGGCGCGGGCTATCTCCTCGGGTCGGGCCATCCGCCCGGTCGGATTGAGGCGCAGGGCTTCGGCGAACAGGGCCGGGTTGCCGTCCTCGATCCGGTGCCAGACGCCGCCCTCGAAGTAGGTGTTGCCGGGCGAGACGGTGTTGGCGCGGATGTTCCTGCCCGCGAGCTGGTAGGCGAGCCCCTGCGCGTAGTGGATCAGGGCCGCCTTGAACGCGCCGTAGGGTCCGGCCGCGAAGTCGATCTCGCGGCCCGAGACGCTGGAGATGATTACGATCGCGCCGGCGTGCGAGCGTTCGAGGAACGGCATCGCCGCCTCGACGGCGGAGACGGTCCCCATGATATCGACCGAGAAGCCGCTGCGCCACGCCGCCGCGTCGGAGCCGACCGCGAGCGCGCTCACGTTCGGCACCAGGATGTCGAGGCCGCCGAGTTCCGCCGCCGCCTCCACGATGAAGCCTCGCAGCGCCTCGGGATCAGCGACGTCGAGCGCCCGCCCGGTTGCCGCGACGCCCCTCGCCCGCAGGGCCGCCACCTTGGCGGCGACCTCCTCGGCGCTGCGGGCGCAGAGCGCGACCGCGGCGCCCTCTTCCGCCAGGAGGTCGGCGATCGCTCCGCCGATCCCCCTGGTGCCGCCGGTCACCAGGGCGCGGCACCCCTTGAGGCCGAGATCCATGCTGTTTTCCTCTTAGCGTATCCGGTCAGGCGTGGGCGATCGACTTCGCGATCGAGGCGCCCAGGGTGTATTTCGGATCGACCATGTTGCCGAGGCGCACGCGCCCGCACTGCGTGAGCAGCATGTAGGCGTCGATCTCCTCGAAGCCGAAATCGGCGGCGAGCCAGCGCACCAGCTCCCGGTAGGCGATGCGCGCGGCGTCCTCCATCGGGCGCGCGGAGCCGATCGTCATGTAGAAGTCCGCCGTCTCGAGGCGCGGCCAGCGGAAGGTCCAGCCCTTGATGAGGTCGATCTGCACCGTGGTGTGGGTCGGGTGCTCGACGGCGACGCCGCAGAGTTCGCCGTCCCCTTGCGCGGCGTGGCAGTCGCCGAGGTAGAGGAGCGCGCCCTTGGCGTTCACCGGCAGGTAGATGACGGCGCCGACGCCGACGTCCGGCAGGTCCATGTTGCCGCCGTAGTAGTCCGGCTGCAGCGACGAGATCGCCTCGATCTCCGGCGAGGTGCCGATGGTGCCGATGAAGGGCTGGTAGGGCAGCGTGATCCGGTCGTTCCAGCGCACGCCGCGCTCGGCCGTGACCTCGAGCTTGCGCACGCGCTCCGGCAGGGCCGGGTTGAGGAGCGCCGTGTCGCCCGTGGCGACGAGCCCGCCGAACTCCGGCATGATCAGGGTGGTGCCGCAGGGCTGCGGGCCGCGCGGGCGGATCGCGCGGATCGCCACCGCGAGGCAGTCGCCCTTCTCGGCGCCGTTGACGTAGATCGGCCCGTTCTGCGGGTTGAGGTAGGGGAAGTTCAGGATCTGCGTCGGGCTGTCGCTCTCGTGCCGGATCTTGCCCTCGAAGGCGTCGTGGGTCTCGGCGGTGACGACGGCGCCGGGATCGACGGTCAGCACCGGCTCCGCGAAGGGCCCGTAGACGTAGTGGTAGCGGCCCTGCTCGGCCTCCGTGATGGTGTGCGCCCGGCCGGGCCTGCCGCCGGCGACACCCCTGCGGGCCATGATGGACTGGTCGAGCCACTGCATGCTCGTGTCTCCCTTTCTCGATCAGACGGCGAGGTGGCGCCGCACGAGGTCGCGGTCGTCGAGGTCCCGCGTCGTCAGCTCCGCGACGATCCGGCCCTTGTCCATGACGTAGCTGCGCTGAGCCATGGCCCGGATCAGGTCGAGGTTCTGCTCCACGAACACGATCGTCACGCCGGTGCGATGGTTCAGGTCGACGAGGGTTCGGCCGATCTCCTGCACCACCGAGGGCTGGATGCCCTCGGACGGCTCGTCGAGCAGGATCAGCGACGGTCCGCCCACGAGGACGCGGCCGATGGCGAGCTGCTGCTGCTGTCCGCCCGAGAGGGTGCCGGCCCGCTGCCCCCGCCGCTCGCGCAGGATCGGGAAGGGCACGAAGGCGCGCTCGAAGTCGGGCCGCTCGCCCGAGGGCAGCAGCGCGGCGCCGACCGTCAGGTTGTCGGCGACGCTCATGCGGGGGAAGACGTCGCGCCCCTGCGGCACGTAGCCGATGCCGAGGCGCGCGCGCCGGTGCGCCGCGAGCCGCTCGACCGTCCGGCCCCGGAACGCGATGCCGCCGGCAGCCGCCGGCAGGAGCCCGATCAGGCTGCGCATCAGCGTCGACTTGCCGACGCCGTTGCGTCCGATGACCGCCACGATCTCGCCGGCCCCGACCACCAGGTCGACGCCCTGCAGCACGGGCTTGCCGCCGTAGCCGGCCCGCAGGCCGGAGGTCGCGAGGAGGGGCTCAGGCATCGGCGGCTCCCCGGACCGGCGCTGCGTCGACCTCGCCAAGGTAGATCGCGGCGACGCGCTCGTCGGCGACGATCTCGGCGGTGGTGCCCTGCGCGAAGATGCGCCCGACATGCAGCACGGTCACGCGCTGGGCGATCTGCCGGACGAAGGCCATGTCGTGCTCGATCGCCAGCACGGCGACGCCGTCGCGGTTGAGGGCCTGCACCATCGCGCCCGTGGCGAAGGTCTCGTCCGGCGACATCCCGGCGGTGGGCTCGTCGAGGAGCAGGAGCCGCGGCTTGAGGCTGATCGCCATGCCGATCTCCAGCCACTGCTTCTGGCCGTGGCTGAGGTGGCCGGCCCGGTCGGCTGCCGCCTCCGCGAGGTTCAGGAAGCCGAGCAGCCGGCGGATCTCGGCGCCGAGGGACGCGCCTTCGAGGTGGTGCTGGAGGGCGATCTCGAGGTTGTGGGCGACGGAGAGGCTCGGGAAGATGCCCGGCACCTGGAACTTGACGCTCATGCCCCGGCGGACACGCGCGAAGGGCTTGAGCGCGGTAACGTCCTCGCCGCGGTAGAGGATCTGCCCGCGCTCCGGCGCGTATTCGCCGAGGAGCAGGCGGAAGAAGGTGCTCTTGCCGGCGCCGTTCGGCCCGATCAGGCAGTGGATCTCGCCCTCGGCCAAGCTGAAGGTGACGTCGTTGGTGACGTGCAGGCCGCCGAAATGCTTGCTGAGGCCGCGCGTTTCGAGGAGGGCGGTCATCGGGCGGGCCCCCGCCGGCGCCGGAGGCGGCCAAGGCCGCGCATCACCGCCACCACGAGGCCGTCCGGCGCGGCGAGCACGACGAGGACGAGGAGCAGGCCCATGACCACGAGGGCGTACTGGCTGCCGTAGATCGTCAGCGCCTGGAAGCCGCCGAGCACCAGGAGCGTGCCGACGAGCGTCGCCGTAAGGTCCCCCCGCCCGCCGACCGCGACCCAGATCACCGGCAGGGCGGCGGCGGTGAGCCCCATGCTGGAGGGCGTGATGTACTGGCCCCAGGCCGTGTAGAGCGTGCCGCTCAGGCCCGCGAGCGCGGAGCCGATGACGAAGGCGCCGAGCTGGTAGCGGCGCACGTCGTAGCCCAGCATCTCGGCCCGCTCGGGGTTCTCGCGGATCGCCACCAGCACGTTGCCGAAGCGCGCGTTCACCAGGATGCGCAGGGCGAGGTAGGTCAGGACGAGGAGGCCGAGCAGCCCGTAGTAGAGCTCGACGTCGGGGATCAGCACGAGGTCGCCGCCGATCCACGGCAGCGTCAGCGGCGGCATGCCGGTCATGCCGTTGTAGCCGTTGAGGCGCGCCGCCCCGATCCGCCATTCCGGGCCGGCGGTCTGCGCCATGAAGCGCTCCAGCGCCAGCGTCACCGACAGGGTGATGATGCCGAGGAAGACGCCGCCGACCCGCCCGAAGAACAGGAAGTAGCCGAGCAGCGCCGCCATCAGCGCCGAGAGGGCCACCGCGAGCACGACCGCCGCGACGGTGAAGCCGTAGGCCGACCCCACGTTGAGGGTGAGCACCCCGTAGGCGTAGCCCGAGAGGCCGAAGAACGCGGTCTGGCCGAAGCTGAGCGCGCCGCCGTAGCCCCAGATCAGGCAGAGGCCGAGCGCCATGAACACCCAGCAGAAGAAGTAGGCGGTGTTGCCGACCGTGTAGCCGTCGGCGAACCACGGATAGGCGAGGGCCGCGGCGAGCACGACCGCGAAGGCGGTCCAGAAGGCCGGGCCGCGTCCGAGGGTCTGCGGTCCTTCGAGGCGTCGGAGCATGCGCAGCATGGCGTTCCGCTTCCCTTACGCCCGCTCCCGCAGGATCAGGCCCGAGATGCCGCGCGGCAGGACCCGGATCACCAGGATCACCGCGACGAGGAGGCCGATCTGCCCGAAGAGCTGGCCCTGCCAGGAGGTGAGCAGCGCCCGCACCGTCCCGAGCACCAGGGCGGCCGGCGCCGTGCCCAGGAAGATGTCGGCGCCGCCGACCACCACGGTGACGAAGGCCTCCATGATGAAGGTCGTGCCCATGGTCGGCACGATGGTCATGGTGGGGGCGTAGAGCCCGCCGGTGAGGCCGGCGAGAGCCGCACCGATGCCGAACGTCATCGCGTAGACCGCCCGCGTGTCGACGCCGAGCGCCTCGGCCATGTGCGGGACCTGGATGGTGGCGCGGGCGAGGGTGCCGAAGCGGGTGGCGTTGAAGGCGAGGTAGAGCCCGGCCAGCACCGCGACGGCGGCGAGCATCAGCACCACCCGGTAGGTCGAGTAGGAGTAGCTGCCGACGGAGAAGCTGCCGAGCGGAGTGCCGACGCCCGGCATGCTGGAGCCGAGCACGATCAGCGTTCCCTGCGTCGCCACGAGACTGATGCCCCAGGTGGCCACGATGGTGTCGAGGGGCCGGCCGTAGAGATGGCGGATGACGAGCCGCTCGATGAGGATTCCGACGGCGCCGGAGACGAGCGCGCCCGACAGGATGCCGAGCGGCAGGGGCAGCCCCGCGCGCGTCGCCGCCACGGTGACGTAGGCGCCGCACATGATGAGCTCGCCGTGCGCGAGGTTGATCACGCCCATCATGCCGAACACCACCGCGAGGCCGCAGGCGGCGAGCACCAGGAACGAGAACGCATCCCCGAGCTGGTAGAGGAAGGCGAAGGCGAGGTCGAGGAAGGCCATCCGGGAGCCGTGTCGCGACGGGGTGGACGAGCCGGGGCGTGCGGCCCCGGCGGCGGGCGGCTCAGGGCTTGGGCGGGTTGCTCGGCGTGTACTGCGCCATCGGGTCCTTCTTGGTCAGGTCGCAGCCGGCTTGGCCGAGCCAGTAGGGCTTGATGTCGTCCCAGGTCTTCGGGAAGGAGATCGCGTGCTTCTCGTCGACCTTCGCTAGGTAGATGGTGTGCGAGACGTGCTGGCTCTTCGGGTCGATGCAGACCTTGCCCTCCGGCGCCTCGACGCAGACGTCGCCGGCCGCGATCACCTTGCGCAGGTCGGCCCGCTTGGTCGAGCCGTCGGCGCGCTCGACCATCTGCTTGTAGAGGTAGACCGCATGGTAGGAGTTCTCGGCCTCCTGGTTGACGTAGGGCTCGTTCGGGAACTTCGCCTTCCACTTGGCCAGGAACGCCTTGCTCCCCGGGCTGTCGACCTCCTCGATGTAGTTCGTGGTCACGTACATGTTGGCGAGGCTGGGGGGCTGGAAGCGCTTGTGCTCGTAGCCCTGGCCGACGTTGACCGACGACCCCATCGGCACCTTCAGGTTCGCGGCTGCCGCCTGCTCGTAGTACGAGGCCTGGGCGGTGCCGACGAGCAGCGTCATCAGGATGTCGGGCTTGGCCTTCTGGATGTTCTGGATCGTCTGGGAGAACTGCGACACCCCCAGGGGGATGAACTCCTCGCCCACCATCTCGCCGCCGTTCTCCTTGACGATGTCGCGCACCCACTCGGCCGAGATCTGGCCGAAGTTGTAGTCGGCCGCGATGGTGTAGACCCGCTTGCCGAACTTCTCCATCATCCACGGGATCAGCGTCGAGAACTGCTGCTCGGGCACGGCGCCCGTCACCACCATGTGCCCGTCGCAGACGCCGCCCTCGTACTGGTTGTTGTAGAAGGCGAAGCCGTCGAGCTGGTCGACGATCGGCCGGTAGGCTTCCCGCGAGGCGCTGGAGAAGCCGGCGAAGACCACGTTGACCTTGTCGCGCTGGAGCACCCGGCGCATGAATTCCTGGTAGCGGGTGTTGTCGGACTGCGTGTCGTAGATCACGAGTTCGAGCTTGCGCCCGGCGATGCCGCCCGCGGCGTTGATCTCGTCGGCGGCGAGCTGGATGCCGTGGATCTTGCCGATCGTGGCGACCGCGAAGTCGCCGGACTGTTCCTCCAGCACGCCGAGCTTGATCGGGTCGGCGGCTTGGACCGCTGGCGCGGCGAGGATCAGGGCGGCCGTGAGGGCGGACAGGCAGGCTCCGGCTTTGGGTCTCGGCATCGATGCGTCCTCGTCGGTGGTTCGTTGCATGAGGGTGGGTTCAGGTCCGGGTGTGGCGGCGCAGCGGCGTCGGCACGTCGGGGCGAGCCCGCACCAGGGCTTCGCAGTGTTCCTCCAGGGGCTGGCGCGCGCGCATCGCGTCGCGGCGCAAGGTCTCGAAGGCCGCGTCGTCATCGAGGCCGTGCTCCTGCATCAGCCGCAGGATCGCCTTGACGAGGTAGCGGCGACCGAGCCGCCGCTTCTCGTGGCGCGCCAGCCGTTCCTCCAGCACGCGCCGCCGGCCGTACGCGTTCACCGCGAGGTACAGGGCCGCGTAGACGGAGGCGCCGTGGATCGGCTTGCGCAGGAGGCCGGTGGCGCCGAGTTGCAGCAGGCCCTTGAGGCGGCTCGGCGCCTCGACCCCGACGAGGCCCAGCACCGGCACCGGCGGCAGGTCCGAGACCACGCTCGCGGGACTGTTCGGCATCGGCAGGTCGCCGTCCACGATCACGAGGTGGCGCTCGGCTTCGAGACCCGTGAGGTCGAGCGGGAAAGCCTCCCCGGCCAGCCTCACCGAGGCGACGGTGAGCCCGAGCTTCATCAGGGTCGCGGCGAGGAGGCCGGTATCGGTCCCCGACGCCGTCACCAGCAGCGCCTGCATGCCCCTGAAGTTCTGGATCAGGCCGGGGCTCGTCATGGCACGACCCGTAAGGCCGGACGCCGGTCGACCGGGACCACCCGGGGGGCGCTGCGCACGAGGTACGGGTCGGGAGCGACCGGTTCGGCCGCCTGGGCCACGATGGCGAAGCGGGCCTGCGCGGTCGAGACGCCGATGCGCGGTGTCAGGCAGGCGTGGAGCGTGGTCTCATCGAGGCGCACCGGACCCTGCGGCGCCGCGAAGGAGACCTCGCAGGCGGCGCGGCGCACGGCGGCGACGTCTTCGCTCCCGGCCCGTGCCAGGGCCCGGGCGAGGAGGTGGACGGCGATGTAGGAGGCCTCGGTGTCGGCGGAGGGCGTGGGGCCGTCGGGGAACCGCGCCGCGTAGGCGGCCGTGAAGGCTTGGTTCCGTTCGCCGCCGACCGACGAGAAGTAGACGCTGCAACTGAGATGCCCGTCGAGCGCCTCCGGCCCGATCGCCTCCAACTCCGGCTCGGCGAGGCTGCAACTCGCCACCGGCATCGTCTTCGGCTGGTCGATACCCCTTGCGAGGCAGGCCCGGCGGAAATCACGGAAGAACTGGTAGGCCGAGACGCCGATCAGCGTGTTGAAGACGAAGTCCGGCCGCACCTCCAGGATCGCGTCGATCACTTGGTCGAACTCGGTTTCTCCGACCGCGAAGTAGCGTTCCGCGGCGACGCGACCGCCCGCGAGCGCGAGGGCTTCGCGCAGGATGCGATTGTTCTCCCAGGCCCAGATGTAGTTGGCGCCGACGCAGAACGCCGTTCGGCCGCCCTGGGCAAGCAGGTGCTTCACCAGCGGCAGGATGTGCTGGTTCGGCGATGCGCCGGTGTAGACGACGTTTCCGGAAGTCTCGAAACCTTCGTAGTGTGAGGGGTACCAGAGGAGGCCGTCCATCTTCTCGAAGATCGGAATGATCTCCTTGCGGCTCGACGAGGTGTAGCAGCCGACAACGTGGCGGATGCCCGACCGCAGGAGCCGCTCGGCGCCGGCCGCGTAGGCAGCGATCTCGCCTTCCGGATCGACGATCGTCGGACCGAGGGCGACACCGGCCGCAGCCGCGTTCACCTCTTCGACTGCCAGGAGGGCGCCGTTCAGCATGGTCCGTCCGAGCAGCGCGTATGGGCCGGCCGTAGACAACAGAAGTCCGATGCGATGGTGCCGCTTCATAGGGTCCTTCGGAGCGCAAAAAGCCCGCCAGCGCGGATTGCGCTGCGGGCTGCTCTGCCGACACTGGATTTAGGCTGTGGCGCGAAATCAAGCATCTTTGCTCAGCGCCTTAAAAACAGGCTCTTCGGTTTTCAAGGTATTGTCAAGTCTGCTGTAGCGCCAAGATCGTCGGCATTTGCCCTACGCGCGATCGCAGTCGCTGAGCACCTCGGGCAACGAGACAGTGCGGTTTCAGGGGACCTACCCACCTGTGCTTCGGCACGGACCGCCACGCACGGATTCGAGGCCGATCATCGCCAATCGCACGAGGCGCTCTCGACCCGAGAGCGTCAAACGCGCAGTCTCATGGATGTTCATCCGGGCCCTCCGAGGGCTCTGAAGCGTCGCAACCTCCGCTTCCTCGGTCCAGACCGGATGGACAACCTCTTGAGAGCTCACGTCAAGTGGCCTTGGTGTTGGCACGGCCTTCGGTCGCGTGGACCGCTTCCCAGCGGGCGGAACGACCTTGAGGGGCGGTACGGGCTCGCGCGGGGCGCCGAGTCGGCGACACCGGCGCGGCCTCGGCCCAGGTCCTCGGCGCGGCCCAGCAGCTTGCCGGCCACGTGAGCAACCTCGGGCGAGCGACGGGTTCCTGTCGGGCGTCAGGCCCGCGTGAGCTGCCGCGCCGCGGACCCGGATCAGGCCAGCATGTAGGTCAGCAGCGCGCGGAGCTGGGCCGGCTTGATCGGCTTGTGGACGAGCTCGGCCCCGAGCGCGACGACCTCGGCCTTGATCGCGGGGGCGCGGTCGGCGGTCGTGATGATGACGGGCAGCGGCGCGTCGCTGAGCGCCCGGAGGTAGGCGGCCACGTCAAGGCCGCAGGCGCCGTCGTCGAGGTGGTAGTCGAGGATCAGGATGTCGGGGCGCAAGCCCGCGCCTGATCCGTCCGCGCCCCCCACGCGCACGGCGGCCGCGACCGCCCCACCGTCGCGGAAGGTGGTGACGTGCGCGTCCCAGTTCCGCAGCAGGCGCGTGAGGGCATCGGCGGTCGCGGCGTCGTTCTCGACGATGACGACGCGGGCGCCCGAGAGCCGCGTCGCGACCGGCGCCGGATGGGGTTCGGCGGCGGCAGGCACCGGGCTCAGCGGCAGGGTCAGCGACACCCGCGTCCCGTGGCCGGGGCGCGAGGCCAGCGCCAGGGGATGGTCCAGCGCCTGCGCCATGCGGCGCACGATCGACAGGCCGAGCCCGAGGCCCGGCCCGTCGGCCTCCGCCGGATCGGCGGCCACCGCCACCTCCCTCTCCGAGCCCTTGCCGCCGCCGCGGTAGAACTCGTCGAAGACGAGGTCGTGCTCGTCGGCGCCGATCCCGCGGCCCGAATCCGTCACGTCGATGCGTACCGCGCCGGCCCGGCGCCGGGCGGCGATCACCACCCCGCCCCGGCGCGTGTAGCGGACCGCGTTCGAGACGAGGTTCTGAAGGATGCGCCGCAGCAGCATCCCGTCGCTCGTCGCCGCGATGTCGGGGCAGCGCGCGACGAGGCGCAGGCCCTTCCGCTCCGCAAACGGCCTGAAGCTCGCGGCCAGCCCCGCGAACAGGTCGGGCAGCGACACCGCCCGCAACTCCGGCCGGACGATGCCGGCATCGAGCTTGGAGATGTCGAGGAGCGTCTTGATCAGGTCCTCGATGGTCTGCAGCCCGCGCTCGACCTGCCCCGCGATCAGGCCGGCGTCGGGACCGAGCGGCAGGTCGCGCAGCGCCGAGACCGAGAGGCGCGCGGCGTTCAGCGGTTGGAGCAGGTCGTGGCTCGCGGCGGCCAGGAACCGGGTCTTCGAGCGGTTGGCGTTCTCGGCCTCCTCCTTGGCCGCCACCAGCGCCGCGTTCGAGCGCTCCAGCCGATGCATCAGCCCGGTCAGCTCCTCGGTGCGGGTGCGGACGCGGCCCTCCAGGGTTATCGCGGTCTGGAACAGGGCGTAGGCACCCCCGCGCTGGTCGGTGCTGCGCTCGACGTGGCCCATCAGCGCGGCGTTGATCCGCTCCAGCTTGGCGATCCGGCGGTGCAGGGACGCCTCCCCCGCGATGCCGGTCTGGACGGTCATGGGACGGCGCGCCCCGCGCGCGGCATCCGGCCGATGGCGATGCCCGTGAACGTCTGGTTGAGGTGCATCGCCCGGTACTGCTCGCCGTAGGTCTCGAAGCCGACGACGCCGTAGCGCTGGTAGAGGTCGGCGATGCCCTGGCGCACCTGCCGGCTCTCCGCGTCGAGCCGGCGCAGCACGCACTCGAAGCCGATGATGAGGTCGATGCCGCCGAGCGCGGCGTCGAGCCGCGACAGCTCGGCCCGGGTCGCGGCGACGATGTCGCGCGGCTCGGCCAGCGTCAGCACCACGCCCTCGTCGATGGCGCAGAAGAAGCTCAGGGACCCGTCGTCGTTCAGCCGCCGGATCGAGCGGCAGAAGTACTCGCCCCCGACCTTCACCGCGAGCGGGTAGGCCGCAAAGCTCATCGGCGTGAGCCGCTCCGGGTCGAGGCCGACCGCCATGGCGTACGCGCGGGCGGCCGGCTCCGCGTTCAACTCGTGGACGATGCGATGCTCGCCGTCGGAGGCGGTGACGACGAACTTGACGTCGGTCGCCTCGAAGTTGTCGCTCTTGAAGATCTGGACCGGGAAATCGGTCTCGACCAGCAGCAGCACGGCGGCGTTGCGGTGGACCCGGCCGCCGTGCAGCAGCACGGCATCGCGGAACGTGAGGTCATCGCTGGCCGAGCCGCCGACCAGCGGGATGCCCTCCAGCGCCCAGGCGACGGCCGAGACCACCGTCTCCTCGGCGTTGGCGAGCCCGTCGATCAGCGAGAGGGCGAAGCACCGGGCCGTGCGGGCGTGGTCCGGCCCGTGCGGCTCCAGGCTGCGGTGCAGCGCCCGCACGGCGCCGGCCGTGCGTTCGACGTCGAGGTGGTCGATCGCGTCGAGCACCGTCGAGACGATGCGGAAGCCCTCAGCCGGAAACGCGATCACGACGAGCCCGCGATCGACTCCGCCCGCGGGCGAGATCCCGCCCGACATGGTGCAGCCGGCAATCGCCGCGTGGGGAAAGCGCGCGTCCAGCGCCCGGCTCAGCGCCTCGGGCTCGTAATCGGGGGAGAAGAACACGATGAGCTGCGCCGCGTCGCTGCCGAGCGCGCAGGCGATCTCCGCCGCGGCCTCGTCGGCTGAGGCCTGCACCGTGCAGGCCGTCCTGATGCCGCACAGATGCGCGCGCATCTGCGTTCCCCGTGCCACGCTTCGCCCCCGATCGTGCCGCGCCGGGTTTTGCCCGGACGTATCGTGCGAGTATGGGTCGCGCGGTCGAAACACGCAACGGGGGCCACGCTGCGGGTATGAGCCGGTTCAGGGCTTGGTCGAGCCCGGACCGTCTGGAGCCGTGTCCGATCACGTCGGATCAGGCACGGCTCTAAGTCCCTGTTCTGTCGCGCTCTCTGACGACGAACCGGCGTCCACGTCGTCGGAGAGCGCTCTGGTTCATGGTCGTCGATCCGCGGTCAAGACCCCTGCATCGTCGCGCCCGCCGCGCTCCGGCCGCGCCGACCATGCCCGATCGCGCCGGGCACGGAAGAGAGGCGCCGGCCGCGGCCGCAGTCCACGATGCCGGCGGTCCGGCAGGCCATCCTGGATCGGCACAATCGATCATCCCTTGAGCGATGCCCGCGATCTGCCGCCATCCATCACCCTGCCAAGGGCGTGCTACGCAGGCGGGCTGACCTTCCACGCGCCGACGAGCGCCATGGTCACGGTGTAGAGGAGGTCCCCCGTCTCGTTCCTGACCATGGCGACGAGGTTGCGTGCGTCGCCGCCGGGGAGCTTGTCGCGCGCCATGTCCGGGAGCGCAGCCTGGGCCGCCAGACGTGCGGCCGCATCGTCGGGGAGCACGCGTCCCTCGTCATCGTGGACATGGGTGTCGCCGTCGTCGGTGTCGATGAAGTAACGGGGCACTCTGAGCTTTCCTGCGAACCTCGGAGCCTGCGGGCGTTCCTGCGCCCAGGCGTATGCCCGAGCGTGCGCGCCGATCACGATGACGAGACGGCCGGCGGCTCAAACCGCTCGATGAAGCGCATCCCGTCCCAGAGGTCGGCCGGCCCGCGTGCGAGGGTCCGCGCCAGCGACGCGGCCTCATCGTCGTCACCGGCCCACAGCCTGTGCAGGCTCACGACGCCGTCAGGTTCGAAGACCAGCGTGAAGTAGCTGCGCGGCTCAAGCCCTGCTCCGGCCGGTTCCTCGGGGCGCGGCCGGGGCCTGCATCGCGGCCTGGGGGTCGTGCGCTCCAGGGCGTCGCGCGCGCGGCCGATGCGCGCCTGGGACTCCGCCAGGATTCGGGCCGCCGTGTTCTCGCCTTCGAGGGCGAGGCGAAGGCGATCGAAGGCGCCGGTCCACCGTTCGCCGACGGAGAGAAGCATGGCCTGATCCCGGCTTTGCAGGCGGGAGCCCAGGGCTCTCAGCAGCGACGCCCAACGATACCGGTCGCGGATGTGCCGGATCTACTCAGCCTCGCGGGGCTTCGCACTAACATGGATCATCAAGGCGCGCCGGATCGGCGGTCGAGGCCGTGTATTCGTCGCAGGCATCATTGCCCGCACCCCGCGACGCGTCGGGCTTCCGCTCCGGCGGGACGCGCGTCCGGTCAATCCTTCGCCACCAGGGGCCGGCCCGCCGCGAGGTCGGCGATCAGGTCCTCGCCGGGAACGAGGCCGCAGCGGAAGGCCGCCTCGGGGGGCAGGAGCGGGTCGAGGAGAGTGCGGCGGCCGGCGAGCATCGCGATCGCACGCTCCGGCCCGATCGCCTCGGGACCCGGCACCTCGACGACGAGGTGCTCCAGGGCGTAGCGGTAGCGCGCGATGCGCTCGGCCAGCTCCAGGCGCACCCAGGCGATCAGGCAGCGGTTCTCCGCGACCCGCATCGCGGCGTTGTGTACATCAAAATCCTCCAGCGTGCGCGCGAACGGCAGGCTGCGCAGGCGCAGGTCGTCGGCCTCGTTCACCCGCCGGGCCAGCGCGGCAAACGGCGTGATCAGCCGGGCATCGGCGGTGGCGTCTTCCGACAGCCGGCGGTAGCGTGAGACGGGGGAACGGAAGGATTCCGAGACCAGCCCCTCGTGGTAGGCCGCGACGTCGCCCGGGCGCCAGCGCCGGGGCAGCGCGCGGGTGCGGGTCAGGTTGGCGATCACGTCGGTGAACGCCTCGCGCCCGGTGGTCGGCATCAGGGTGCGCCACGCCCGCTCGCGCAAGGTCTGCTCGTCGTCGGTCAGCGGGAAGGCCGAGACCGGCTCCGCCCGCTCGCGGGCCACGAACGGGCCCGTGGTCTCGACGAGGCTGTTCCAGGCGCCCGCCTTGGGACGGCCGAAATCGCCCTCCTGCGCGCAGGCGGCCAGCAGGACGGAGGCGAGGACGAGGCCCATCGCGGCGCGGCCGAGGGGCGGGGCGCCCTCCGGAACCCGCCCACCCTCAATCGCCCGCGCCGGCCGCGCGGGATCTCGCCGAGAATGATCTTGCCGCGGACGGTCCTGCCTCGGCATCACGGGCCTCGCTCGCGTCTCGGCGGCACGGTTCGGGACGGAGGGCGGCGCGATCAGGAGGCGCGCCGTTCGTAGCGCACGCCGAGGAACAGCAGGATTTCGCCGCGGGTCTCCGCGGCGTCGCCCGCCCGGCGGCGGCGGACGGCAGGTGGGGCGAAGGGCACGACGAGGCCGGTCCGCGCCGGCTGAGCGGGCGCGGGCTCGGCACCGGCGGGTCCGGCGGAGGGGCGGGAAACGATCATGGCAGGCACCTGTAGGCGGTCCGGGCATCGCGCCCGGGCCCCCCGCGGGGGCGTGGCTGAGGGCGGCGCGTCGATGGCCGGCAGATCAGCATGTCGTGGTTAACGGAGCGTTGCCGCAGGCCGGCCCGGACCGTCCGCCCGGCGCCCGAACCCTCCCGCATCTCTCCACAGGCCCAGCCTCCCGCAGCTTGGCGCACGACTTGCTTGATGCCTTCTGCCCATGGCGGGCGTTTCCTCCCAACGACTGGGCCCTGCTCGGCTGCCGAGCGGGGCCCTTCTTGCGTCGGCGCGGCCGCGCGATCCTGCCGTTCGCCCTGCCGGCGGTGCAGCGCGCCCGCACCCGCCGGGGTTCGGAACCGCCGCGATCCCCGGACGCTTGCCTAGCGACGGTCAGGCCCGATATGCCGGGCCTCTCGCGGAACTGGTTTCCGCCGGCCCCGCCTCCCGGCTCCGATGACCGACAAGCAAGGACGACGCTGGATGCGATTGGACACTCGACCCGCACGCGTATCGCTCATGTCCCGGGTTCCTGCCCGGATGCTCCGCCCGGCGGCGCTCGCTGCCCTTCCGCTGGTGCTGCTGGCGCTGGCCGGCAGCCCGGTCCAGGCGCAGCGCGACGACCAGGGACTGCAGCTCGGCTGCGCCAACGATTACTTCCGCCTGTGCGTGGGCGTCGATCCGAGCAGCCCGGAAGCCGACCGCTGCATGACGCGCAACCGCAAGCGCCTCTCGCCCGAATGCCGTGCGGCCATCGGCGATTACGATCGCCGCACCGGCAGCAAGTCGATGCAGGACGATTAGGCACCTCGCGGTCGCGGCGCGCGGCCTGAGAGAACCGGCCCGCGCGGTCTCGAGCCGTGGGGCCGGCCTTTGAGCGGAGTCGACGACATGGCGCTGACCGTGGCGGTCCAGATGGACCCGATCCAGGCGATCCGCATCGCGGGCGACACCACCTTCGCCCTGCTGCTGGAGGCGCAGGCGCGAGGCCATCGGCTGCTGTACTACACCCCCGACCGGCTCTCGCTGCAGGGCCGGCGCGTCACCGCCCGCGTCCAGGCCCTGAGCGTCCAGGACGTCGAGGGCGCGCACGCGACCCTCGGCGCGGTCGAGCGGATGGACCTCGCCGAGGCCGACGTGGTGCTGATGCGCCAGGACCCGCCCTTCGACATGGCCTACATCACCGCGACCCACATCCTGGAGAAGATCCACCCTGAGACGCTGGTGGTGAACAACCCGGCCGAGGTCCGCAACGCCCCGGAGAAGCTCTTCGTCCTCGATTTTCCCGAGCTGATGCCGCCGACGCTGATCACCCGCGACAGGGCGGAGATCGAGGCGTTCCGCGCCGAGCACGGCACCGTGGCGATGAAGCCGCTGCACGGCCACGGGGGCGCCGCCGTCTTCCGCGTCTCGCAAACCGACGCGAACTTCGGCTCGATGTTCGACCTGTTCTCCGTGACCTTCCGCGAGCAGTGGGTGGTGCAGCGCTTCCTCGACAAGATCACCGAGGGCGACAAGCGCATCATCCTCGTTGACGGCGAGCCGCTGGGCGCGATCAACCGGGTGCCGGCGGAGAACGACATCCGCTCCAACATGGTGCGCGGGGGGGCGGCGGCGGCGTCCGACCTCACCGCGCGCGAGCGCGAGATCTGCGCCGCGATCGGCCCGGAGCTGCGCCGACGCGGCCTGATCCTCGTCGGCATCGACGTGATCGACGGGCACCTGACCGAGATCAACGTCACCTCGCCCACCGGCCTCCGCGCGATCAAGCGGTTGGGCGGCCCGGACCTCGCGGTGTCGGTGTGGGCCGCGATCGAGGCACGGGTGGGGGCGGGCTGAGCGGCATACCGCCGGCAGTGCGATGGATTTCGGTATCCCCTCCGGATCGCGTGCTTCGAATTTGCGGACCTTTCATACGGGATGGCCTCTTCCCGTGCTGTGGTAGACGCGTGCACGATCGTCCATATGGCTTGTGATCCGATGAAGAAGCGCGCGCCCATCAGGACCGGTCGTTCGTCTTCGACGGGCAAGACGGCTGCTCCCGGTGTGCGGCCCTCTTCCAAGCGGGCGAAGGCCGACGCGATCGGTCGCGATCCCAGCCCCGTGATCGTGCCTGAGCAGCAGTTCGACGCCCTTCTGGCCCTGCTGGACGATCCCCCGTCTGTTTCAGACGACCTCCACCGCGATGTCGCAGACCGTCGCTGGAAGTAGACACGGCTCCCATTCGGTGGGGCTCCTCGTCATGGTGCCCGAAGGGGCTCGGCGACGGTCGCTATCGGAGCCACCATCCGCGTGCTCCGGCCCGACGTATCGGTGATCGCGATGAACGTGTGACGTGCGTAGAGACGCTGTGCCGTCTCACCCACGGCGTCCACGACGACGAGTGCTCCGCCGCCATGCTCGTGTGCCCGGAGCACTCGGCTCAAGGCCGCCAGCCTCAGGTCGCGGCCGATACCGCGGCCCTGCGGCGTAATCCACGGCCAAGCGGGCGATGAGCCACGCCGGGATGGCGGATGGTGTTCCGTGAGGTCGGAAGCGCCTCGGCAATGACACACGCTCGATCGCGCCAGATGTCAGTCCGAAGAAGGCGGCGACCCGCGCCGTCCCCGCGTAGCTCGCAACGAACGTGCGGGTGAGGCCTTTCCGATCGTTCGCAAGCCCGTGGTCGCGCAACCAGGGTCCTTGGCCCCCGGTGTCGGTCGGTCCGGCATCGAACGTCACGACGTCATGATGCGCATCCAGACGCTCGAGTTCCGTGAGCTCCACTCGGGTCTCCGCGATGAGCTTCCCTCGGTAGTTCGTCATCCCCAAACCACGCAACCGTGCGGGTCTACGTCGACGTGCGCTCGGACGAGGGCATTCGACGAGAGGCCATCCAGGCCGGAGAGGCTCGGTGAAGAGCGTCATGATCGTCTCATTGGAAACGCAAAAACCCCGCCTCGGAATTGAGGTCGGGGTCGTCGATCGATCGCACGTGCTCTGCCCGCGCGTCGCGTGGCACATCGAATCGGAGGCTGGGTTTATCGAAGACGGGAGCGTGATGCGCTCACGCGTCTCGCGACGGCACCGCTTTCGCGCATCTTGCCCGTCGGGTCAACGATTGTTCCACGTACAAAGCCCGATGGGCACCGCCGCAAATCGCGATGACCTTCGCCTCACGTCTCGTCCCGCGGCGTCGCGTTCAGCTCCGCCCAGTCGAGTTCCTCCTCGAGCAGGAGGTAGGCGTCGTCGCCGATGCGGCCCTCGCGGCGCAGGTGTAGCACCTTCTCGCGGGCGGCGCCGATGGCCCGGCGGCGGGGGGCGTCCGAGGGGAGCGTTTCCGGGGCGTGGCCCTCGTCGTGGTCGTCGGCCGCGGCGAGCGCAGTGCGGAACTCGGCCCGCAGGGCCTCGACCGCGGCGTCGGCCTCGCCCTCGGGCCCGGCTTCGTCGAGGCTGGCCAGCGCCGCCGCGTAGGCCTTGGCCCGCGCCTGCCCGACCTCCTGGCCGACGGGATCGTCGTCCTCCAGGCCCAGCCGCGCGAGCAGCGGGCCGAGCGTCAGGCCCTGGACCACGAGGGTGCCGAGCACCGTGCAGAAGGCGGCGAACACGATCAGGTCGCGGTGCGGGAAGCCGTGCTCGCCCTGCGGCAGGGCGAGCGCCGTGGCGATGGTGAGGATGCCGCGCATGCCCGACCAGGACACGGCCACCGCAGCCTTCAGCCCGTCCCGGCCGCGATCGGCGAAGCCCAGGCGCCGGAGGCCGCTCGCCGGCAGCACCCAGGCGATGCGCACCAGCACCACCGTGGCGAACACGGCGCCCGCGAGCCCCACCGCGGCGATCCGGTCCGTTCCGGTCAGCCGCTCCAGGATCGGGCCGATCTGGATGCCGATCAGCACGAAGGCCAGCACGTTGAGCACGAACACTGCCGTGTCCCACACCGCGGACGCGATGATCCGGGTGCGCGGCGCGGTGATGCCGGGATTGAACCGCGCCACGGTGATCGCGAAGGCGACGATCGTCAGCACCCCCGACAGGCCGAGGCGCTCGGACGCGATCCAGATGCCGAAGGCCGCCACGAACTGCAGTACGATGGTGGTGACCGCGTCCTCGACCCGGCGCATCATCGCGACGAAGCCCAGGCCCAGGACGGGTCCTGCGACGAGGCTCGCGACCACGCCGACGAGGAAGGTGGGGCCGACCTCGGAGAGGTGGAAGCTGCCCGTCGCGGCGGCCGTGACGCCGAGGCGGTAGATCAGCAGCGAGCCGGCATCGTTGAGCAGGCTCTCGCCGCGCAGGATGGTGACGAGCCGGTGCGGCAGCGAGACGTGGCGCAGCACCGACAGCGCGGCCACCGCGTCCGGCGGCGCGACGATGGCGCCGAGCACGATGCAGGCGGAGAGCGGCATGTCGGGCACCAGCACCTTGGCCACCACCGCGACCGCGATGGTGGTGGCCGCGACCGCCCCGAAGGCGAGGCCGGCGATCGGGCGCCAGTTCACCTTGAGGTCGCGCAGCGAGGTGCCGTAGCCGGCGTCCAGCAGCACGGGGGCGAGGAACAGCGCCAACGCGAGGTCCGGGTCGAGGACGAGGTTCGGCACGCCCGGCACGAAGGCCAGCGCGACGCCGCCGAGCGCCAGGAAGGCCGGGTAGGGCGCGCCCGCGCGGCGGGCCAGCGCCGCCAGCAGCACGGCGCCGAACAGCACGGCCACGACCCATTCGAAAATCACCATTGCCGGGAGATAGGGCGAAGGCGCGTCGAAGTTCCCGATGGAACGCGCGTCCCGGCGGACGCCCTCAGTACTGCACGGTCGCGCGCACCCCGAGCACGGCGGCGTTCTTCAGCCGCCGCCCGTTCGGATCGAGGGGGTTCGCGATGCCGCCGCCGGGATGGATCACGTACTGCGCGTCCGGCTGCACGGTGACGCCCGGCACGATCAGCGCCTGATAGGTCGCCTCGATCACCGTCTCGGCACGCCTGCGCGGCATCGCCGTGCCGGTGTAGAGGATGGTGTCCCGGTCGGCGCGCCGGGCGTCGTCGGAGAGCCGCGCGTAGGCCGCGCTCACGCCGAGCGTGTCGTCCTCGCGGCCCGGAAACAGCCCCTTGTAGGCCAAGCCTCCGTCGAGGTAGGCCGCGATCAGGCTGGAACGGGTGGGCGAGACCGACGCGCGCAGGAACACCGAGAGGCCCTCGTCGTCCTTGTCCGGCTCGATCAGGAGCGTCTGGTCGAGGATCGCGTAGAGCCCGGCATTGCCGCGCCGGGGCCGCGGCACCCCGGTCGAGGCCGGATCGGCGAGCGACAGGCCGAGCGCGTCGCGGCGCAGGTCGTCGAAGCGGCCGAAATGCTGCCAGCCCCCGAGCGTTACCGTGCCGGGCAGCGCCACCGAGCCTTTTTCCGTGTTGTAGGCGTAGGCCGCCTCCGCCACGATCAGGGCGGGGTCGTGCACGCGAAAATTCGTGCCGGTGCGGTTGAGGCGCTGCGCCTCCGGGTCGTCGCCGGCGCGGTTGGCGCCCGCCGGATCGCCGTCGTAGAGCCCGGCCTGGAGCGAGAACCCGCCGCCGGGCTCGTACTTGGCCCGGATCGCCGGCGTCGAGAGCGGGTAGGCCGGGCCGCCGGAGGGCAGGTTCAGCCCGGTGATGGTCGGCCAGCCGAAGGTGGAATTGACGAACAGCGTCGCGGTCTGGGACACGAAGAACTCGCTGTCGGCGGCCTGCTGGCCGACGCGGAGGCCGAGCTTGCCGTCGAAGAACTCCTGGTTGAACCACAGCACGTAGAGGCGCGAGGCCGGTAGCGCCTCGATCACGCTGGTGCTCGCCAGATCGCCGACGTAGTAGCGCGTCAGGCCGGTGCCGTGGATGAAGTAGGCGTTGGCGTGGACGGTGGCCCCCTCCCAGCCGGCGATCCTGTTCAGGTCGAGGTTGAGCCGCAGGTTCAGCCGGTCCTCGACGATCGCGCCCTGGCGCATGCCGCCGCTCGGGTTGCCGAGCACGTCGGCGATGTAGGTCAGGCTGTACTCGACCCCGCGTTGCTTCAGGACCGGGCGGATGCCGAGGGGATCGCCGAGCGGCCCGAGATAGGGCTCGACCGAGCGGACGTAGCCGCCGGACGCCTGACTCGTGGTCTCGGGCTGGGCGACCGACGTGCGCGGATCGGCACCCGCGCCCTCGCGCACGGCCGGGATCACCGGCGGCGTCTGAGCTGCGACGGGGGCGGCCGCCAGCATCGCGGCGACCCATGTCGGGCCGAAGCGCCGGCCTATCGCGGGCGTGGGGAGGCGGCCTTTGAGAATCACATCCGCTGGCTTTGCTGGCCTCGCTCCAGCCAGCATAGACCGCTTCACCGGCAAGAATGCGGCCGTGATCGCCCGCTTCACGCAGGCCACCCGGCCGG
>NZ_CAXTBY010000076.1:0-8221 GCF_964242245.1 uncultured Methylobacterium sp.
AGCTTGTCGACGAGCGTCGTCTTGCCGTGGTCGACGTGGGCGATGATGGCGATGTTGCGCAGCTTCATGGTGTTTCCGAAGCGAGTAGAACCCGCCACGGGACGGGCCGCGCGGATGCGGCCGGCCACGCCGGGTCGAGAGCAGGTTCGTGCTATTGCGCCGCAATATAAGGACTCGGCGCCTGCGGCAAGGGGGCGCCCGTCCGGGCGGCGGCGCGGTCGCGGCGATCGGGCGGGACGGCGCCACGAGGCGCACGCGGGCGGAGGTGGGCTTCAGCAATCGAGCGTCGTATCCCGCTCCCACTGTGTGAGGTGGCGGCAGTAGGCGTTCCACTCCTCGGTCTTGAGCTTGAGGTAGCTCGGCACGAAGGCGCCGAGCGCCGCGTTGAGCACGGCGCAGCCTTCAAGCGCCCGCAGCGCATCAAGCAGGTTGAGCGGCAGCCGCTTGACGCCCTCGACCGTGTGCCCCTCGGTGTACATGTTGATGTCGAGGCGCCGGCCCGGGTCGCGCTTGTTGCGGATGCCGTCGAGACCGGCCGCCAGGAGCCCTGCCTGCAGCAGGTAGGGGTTGGCGGCGCTGTCCGCGAGGCGGAACTCGAAGCGTCCTGCGTCGGGGATGCGGATCATGTGGGTGCGGTTGTTGCCCGCGTAGGTCACCGTGTTCGGTGCCCAGGTCGCGCCGGAGGCGGTGCGCGGCGCGTTGATGCGCTTGTAGGAGTTCACGGTGGGGTTGGTGATCGCGGCGAGCCCGTCGGCGGCGTGGATCAGGCCGCCGATGAAGTGGTAGCCGGCCTCCGACAGGCCGACCGCGTCGGAGGCGTCGGCGAAGACGTTGCGGCCGTCCTGCCAGAGCGACACGTGGGCGTGGCAGCCCGAGCCCGTCAGGTCCACGAACGGCTTGGGCATGAAGGTCGCGCGCAGGCCGTGCCTCTCGGCGATCGAGCGCGTCATGTACTTGAAGAAGGCGTGCCGGTCGGCGGTGACCAGCGCGTCGTCGTAGTCCCAGTTCATCTCGAACTGGCCGTTGGCGTCCTCGTGGTCGTTCTGGTAGGGGCGCCAGCCCAAGCCCAGCATCGCGTCGCAGATCTCGGTGATCACGTCGTAGCGGCGCATCAGCGCCGACTGGTCGTAGCACGGCTTCATCTGCCGGTCGGCCGTGTCGGCCGGCTCGGAGCCGTCGGGCGTGATCAGGAAGAACTCGCACTCGACGCCGGTCTTCATCTGAAGACCCTCCGCCGCCGCCTCGGCGATGAGGCGCTTGAGGAGGTTCCTCGGCCCCTGCTCCACGGGCTTGCCGTTCATGTGCAGGTCGGCCGGCAACCAGCCGACCTCCGGCTTCCAGGGCAGCGGGATCAGGCCGTCCGGATCGGGCACGGCGAACAGGTCGGCGTCGGCGGGGCTCATGTCAAGCCAAGTGGCGAAGCCGGCGAACCCCGCCCCGTCCCTGGCCATGGCGCCGATCGCGGCCGCCGGCACCAGCTTGGCGCGCTGGGTGCCGAACAGGTCGGTGTAGGAGATCAGGAAGTATCGGATGCCGCGTTCCTTCGCCGTGGCTTCGAGATCAAGCGTCATCGCGGGGGGCGCTCCTGGGTCCGGCCACGTCGCATCGGCTCGGCGTTCACGCGGAAAGGGCCGCCGTGCGGCGACGGCTCGGTCACGGACCCGTCCGACCGGGAATCCAAGTGGTGCCGGCGAGCGGCACCTGCGCCATCGCCGCCGCCTCGATGGTCAGCGCCACGAGGTCCTCGGGTTCGAGGTTGTGCAGGTGGCTCTTGCCGCAGGCGCGGGCGATGGTCTGCGCCTCCAGCGTCAGCACCGCGAGGTAGTTGGCCAGCCGGCGCCCGGCGCGCTCGGGGTCGAGGCGCCGGGCGAGCTCCGGGTCCTGGGTGGTGATGCCGGCCGGGTCGTTGCCCGCGTGCCAGGCGTCGTAGGCGCCCGCCGTGGTGCCGAGCGCGGCGTACTCGGCCTCGTAGGCCGGGTCGTTGTCGCCCAGCGCGATCAGCGCGGCGGTGCCGATGGCGACCGCGTCCGCGCCCAGCGCCAGCGCCTTGGCCACGTCCGCGCCCGAGCGGATGCCGCCCGAGACCACGAGCTGCACCGTGCGGTGCAGGCCGAGGTCCTGGAGCGCCTGCACCGCCGGGCGGATCGCGGCCAGGATCGGGATGCCGACGTGCTCGATGAACACGTTCTGGGTCGCCGCGGTGCCGCCCTGCATCCCGTCGAGCACCACCACGTCCGCGCCGGACTTGGCCGCCAGCGCGGTGTCGTAGTACGGCCGCGAGGCGCCGACCTTGACGTAGATCGGCTTTTCCCAGCCCGTGACCTCGCGCAGCTCGCCGATCTTGATCGCGAGGTCGTCCGGCCCGGTCCAGTCCGGGTGGCGGCAGGCCGAGCGCTGGTCGATGCCGGGCGGGAGCGTGCGCATGCCGGCCACGCGCGCGGTGATCTTCTGGCCGAGCAGCATGCCGCCGCCGCCGGGCTTGGCCCCCTGGCCGATCACCACCTCGATCGCGTCGGCCCGGCGCAGGTCGTCCGGGTTCATGCCGTAGCGCGAGGGCAGGTACTGGTAGACGAGCGTGGCCGAGTGCGCGCGCTCCTCGTCCGTCATGCCGCCGTCGCCCGTCGTCGTCGAGGTGCCGGCCAGCGTCGCGCCGCGCCCGAGCGCCTCCTTGGCCTGGGCCGAGAGCGAGCCGAAGCTCATCCCAGCAATCGTCACCGGCGTCCTCAGCCGGATCGGCTTGGCGGCGAAGCGCGCGCCCAGCACCACCTCGGTGCCGCAGCGCTCGCGGTAGCCCTCCAGCGGGTAGCGGCTGATCGAGGCGCCCAGGAACAGCAGGTCGTCGAAGTGCGGCAGCGTCCGCTTGGCGCCCGCCCCGCGGATGTCGTAGATGCCGGTGGCCGCCGCGCGCCGGATCTCGGCCATCACCTCGGGGGTAAACGTCGCCGAGAAGCGCGGGGCCGGGCGCGGCGGGTCCGGCCGATCGGTGCGGGGCTCGCGCATCAGTAGGCTCCGGCGTTGTCGACGTGGAAGTGGTACAAGGTCCGCGCCGAGCCGTAGCGGCGGAATTCGGCCGGATCGACCGCGCCGGACAGCCCGGCGGCGGCGAGCTTGGCGCCGAGTTCCTCCAGGTGCTCGGGCCGCATCGCCTTCTCGATGCAGTCGGCCCCCAGGCTCGCGACCGTCCCGCGGACGTAGAGCCGGGCCTCGTAGAGCGAGTCGCCCAGCGCCTCGCCGGCATCGCCCAGCACCGTCAGCGTGCCGGCCTGGGCCATGAAGGCCGACATGTGGCCGACCGCGCCCTTCACCACGATGTCGACGCCCTTCATCGCGATGCCGCAGCGCGCGCCCGCGTTGCCGTCGATCACCAGGAGGCCGCCACGGGCGGTGGCGCCGGCCGACTGGCTGGCATCGCCCCGGACGCACACGAGGCCGCTCATCATGTTCTCGGCCACGCCGACGCCGGCGTTGCCGCGCACGATCACGGTCGCCCGCTTGTTCATGCCGGCGCAGTAGTACCCGGCGTTGCCCGCGACCTCGACCGTGACGGCTGCGTCGAGGCCGGCGGCGATGGCGTGGCGCCCGTCCGGGTTGGCCACCGTCCAGTGGGTCTCGTTGGTGTCCGGCCGCAGGGCGTGGAGCGTGCGGTTGAGCGCGCGCAGGGGCTGCGTCCTCAGGTCGACCGTCGGCATCAGTGCCGGTCCCAGGCGTAGACCTTGGCGGGCTCCGGCTCGAACACGCGCGCCGCGTCGATGCCCGGCAGGCCCGCCAGCGCCCGGTACTCCGAGCCGAAGGCGACGTAGGCGTCGGTCTCGGCCATCACCGCCGGCTTGCAGGCGATGGGATCGCGCAGCACCGCGAAGCCTGTCGCGGTGCCGACCACGAAGGTGAAGAAGCCGTCGAGGTCGGCAAGGCTCGCCTCCAGCGCCTGCGTCAGCGAGGCGCCCGCCTGCATGCGCCACGTCAGGTAGCCCGCCGCGACCTCGCTGTCGTTGCGGGTGGCGAAGCGCAGGCCCTCCCGCTCCAGGCGCCGGCGCAGGGCGTTGTGGTTGGACAGCGAGCCGTTGTGCACGAGGCACTCGTCGGGGCCGGTGGAGAACGGGTGGGCACCGTCGGTGGTCACCGCGCTCTCGGTGGCCATGCGGGTATGGCCGATGGCGTGGCTGCCGGACATGCCGGCAAGCTGGAAGCGGGCCGCGACCGCGGCCGGACGGCCGACCGCCTTGTAGATCTCCATCCGGTGCCCGGCCCCGACCACGTCGAGGCCGGGACGATGCGCGGCAAGCCAGCCGCGGGCCGCCGCCGCGCGCTCGGCCGGCAGCACGAGCACGGCGTGGGTGTCGCGCAGCACGGCCCGCGGCTCCTCGCCGAGGGCGGCCGCGAGCGCGCCGAGGCCCTCGTCCAGCGTCGGCCGGTCGGGGCCGCGCACGGTCAGCTTCAACCCGGCCGCGGCCGGGCCGTAGACGGCAAAGCCGGCGCTGTCGGGGCCGCGCTCCGTCATCGTGTCGAGCATGGCCGCGAGCAGCCCGCCGAGGCGCGGCGCCAGCGCGGCATCCTTCAGAAACAATCCGACGATGCCGCACATCGCGACCCGCTCCCCACGCGCGAGACCCCCGCCGCCGTGCTCGCACGGGGCCGGCGGCAGGTCAACCAAGGATAATTAAAATTTCCTGATGGGAAATTCAGCACCGGCCTGGGCCGCACCCGTCAGCGGCGGGGATAGACGATGATCGAGAGGTAGGTCATCGGCGTCTCGACCAGCACCGCCGGGCCGTGCAGGGCGGCGGAGTCGAACAGCAGCGCGTCGCCGGCCCTGAGCGGGTAGTCGTGCCCGGCGTGGCGGTACACCACCGCGCCCGTCAGCATGTAGATCAACTCGGTGCCGGCGTGGCGGAAGCCGGTGTAGGCCTCGGCGTCCGCCTCCAGGGTGATCAGGTAGGGCTCGACCACGAGGTCGCCGCCCAGCGCCGCGCCGAGCAACGCGTAGACGTGCCCGGCCTTGGTGCCGCGGCGCTCGATCACCACGCCCTGCCCGGCGCGGACGTAGGAGCAGTCGCGCTTCTCCTCGAAGGTGGTGAACAGGGCCGTGATCGGCACGTTGAGCGCGGTGGCCACGGCGTTGATGGTCGAGAGCGAGGGCGAGATCTGGCCGTTCTCGATCTTGGAGACCATGCCGAGCGAGAGGCCGGCCGCGCCGGCCAGATCCGACAGCGACAGGTCGCGCTCGCGCCGCATCTGCCGGATCTGATGGCCGAGCGCCCGCTCCAGGGTCCGCAGCGTGTCCGACGGCGCCCGCGAACCCGTCTTCAAATCGCCGATGTATCCCTCCTCACACAACGCCTCGAAGCCGCAAGCGCATCGCAGCGAGGCCCGTAGCCGGGGCACGCGGCAATCGTCCGACGACGAGTCGGCCTCCGCGTCGCCGGGAGAGCACGCTCCGTCGAAACCTACGCTCCGGCACGTGAGCCTGCCCCGCGGCGGGGCGGGGTGCAAGGTGGACTACCCGGTCGCGGCGATCACCGAGGCGTCACGATGTTGCAGCTTGGCACCGGCCTCGGGGCCCGCCAGGACACCGGATCTGATGGGCGTCAGGCTTCCTCTGCCTTCCGCCGGCCCCGGCCGTGCTGCTCCTTGGTGAGTTCGGCAGTCTCGGCGGCGGCCTGCCTTTCCGCCTTGCCCGCCGTCGCCGAACTGGTGCCCACGTCCGGTGAACGCTCGGTCTGCGCCCGTGAGGTCGCCGGCTTCGGTTGACCCTTGCCCGCGGTCGGTGCGTCGGCCCTGCCGCCCCCTTCCACCGGATGCCCCGGCTCCCGCCTTGGCGCTGCCGGTCCGCTGCACCTCTTCGGCCTTGCGGTGGGACGCCGAAGGTCATCACCGATGCAGGGGGCCCACAACGCCCGCCACGAGCGTTGCCGGAACGCACGATAGCCCCGATGGAGCCTGCGGCTCGAACCGGATGGGCTGGACCTTCCGACGCGGTCCCGAGTTGGCCTCGTGTGAGCGAGATGGCGACGGAGGAGAACGCGTGAGCTGGCAGCCGATGACGAGCGCGCCGCGCGACGGGCAACGGTTCGTCGCCGGTCTGTGGGTCGGGCAAGGCGCGGCCGCCCGGTTCGAGATGCACATCATCCGCGCCGACCTCCGTGGCGAGGGCGTGCATCCCGGGGATGATCGCGGATGGGCCTGGGCGGACTACACGCACTGGATGGCGCTGCCGATTCCGCTGTCACCCACGACGAAGGCCGTGCAGGACACCAGGCGCAGCAAGGCGACCGTTCCACCGATGCACAAAGCCTACGGGCTCGAGTAACTGTGCCCCTATTCCTGCCGCTTGCGGTAGCGGTTGCCGGTCGCGTCGGTATGCGTGACCGAGCCGGTGACCGCCGGCGCGACGACGGCCGCCGTCGCGAGAGAAACGCCGGCCGTACGGCTCCCCTTCGGTTGCCGACCTTCCAGCGCGACGACGCTCAGCGCTGCGAGCGTGATCACGGACCACAGGCCAGCCACGGCGACGGTCGGGATCTTCGGCACGCGCGCATCCTTACGGTTGTCCATAGGGTACGGGTGACGGGTTAATGAGGTCGCTTCGCGGCAAGCACGGCCCCGAAGTGCCGCAGGCTCGGCCCCGGACGCCGCACTGATCGGCCGGCTCAAGCCACAGGTCTCGTACTGCGTCGGCGGTCCCGTAAATCATGAGGAACCCGCCGCCCCGAGGGCCGGCGAGTCCGTGTCCTGCTGCGATGGCGGAGAGTCCGCGTGCGATACCTACTTGAGCAACTGCATGAGTTTCTTGCCGGCCGGTGACCGCAGTTCCTTGGCATCGAGCGTGCCGTCGTTGTCCGGGTCCGACAGATTGAACCGGCCGTTCACGTTGGCCAGGAACTCCTCCTTGCTGAGCGTGCCATTCCTGTCGGTATCGGCCGCGCTCAGGTCGGCTCGGCTCAGACGCCCCTTCAACTCCTTGGTGTCGACCGTGCCGTCCTTGTCCGTGTCGAGCTTGTCGAACGTCGCGGCAGCCGCGGCCTTGGCTTCATTGAGATCGATCGTACCGTCCTTGTCGGTGTCGACCATCGTCATCGTCTTGTCGGTGCCGGACGACCGCGCCGACGCTTGAGGCACCGTCACTGCCGCCGCGAGGACGGCTGCCACGGCGAGGGAGGCGGCCAGGGTATTGAGCAGACGCATGGGGGGAAAATCTCCAGAGTACATCAGGCGAAGAGCAAGCTTTGCTCGCCGGACGATGTTCCACGGCCGGTGCGAAGTGCGTCGCCATCGCGGTGCCGGCGTTGGGCGACAAGACCCACGTCGGCACCGACCGCCGCCACGGCCTGATCCGCACCGGGATCGCCACCGATGGGGCCTGCCGCGACGGGGCGCAGCGGCCCGCCCTGCTCGATACGGCCAACACGGCCGGCGACGTCCGCGCCGACACGGCCCATCCGAAGCCCGACGCGGCGCACCCGTCGGCCCACGGCTTCGTCTCGCGCATCCACCGCAGGAAGCCGCCGGGCAAACCGATGCCGCCTAAGTGCTTGATGTGATTGGCGCGCCCTACGGGCATCGAGCCCGTGGTTTCGCCCTGAAAGAGCGAATAAGTCGATTCCTTATTTTCTGGCGTCCATCATTGTCTGCCGGTGTCCTTAAAATTTCTGGGTTTAATCCCCTGTTGGTCTGTGCTCGTACTCCAACGCATAGCAGACGGTTTTCTGGGAGCCGCCGGACCGGCGCGTCTATCGCAGCCGGGATTTCCATTGACGCGGACGGACCGTTGCCGGATCGCCCCGGTTGGGCCAGCCTTCGCGCCCGTGCCGACGCGCGGCACAATCGATGCTTGCCGGAGGTCGGCTCTCAAGCCGCTCGCGACCTCTTCCCACGTCACAGGCGTTATCATCGTGAGAGACGAATGACGTGAGATGCTGGTGCATCCGTACCGAGGTCGGGATTTCGTCTACGGTTTGCAGAGTTTCAATGACATCGCACTCAGTATTCCAACGTTGAAGTTTGCCTTCATCTTATCGATGAACGATCGGCCATGATGGGGGCGGGTCCGGCGTATCGTGACGATCGGCCGTCGCCCGATCTGCGCCCGAGGGCATAACGGCGTTGAGAGTCTACGACGACACGCCCACACCACGGCCTGGACGCGGGCAAGCCGCGACGGGCATCTGGTGCGACACGCCAGCCCATGTGAACGGGTCCGCGTTGATGCATAGCTGCCGTCGCT
>NZ_CAXTBY010000076.1:8321-19754 GCF_964242245.1 uncultured Methylobacterium sp.
TGCGACACGCCAGCCCATGTGAACGGGTCCGCGTTGATGCATAGCTGCCGTCGCTAACATGGGTTTGGTTTTCATGGGTTTGCGTTTACCCATTCCGAGCCACGTGCCCTGCTCGACAGGCCCCCTGCCGAACGTCCCGGGTCATGATCTGCGGTGCGGGAGCAATCGGTTGAGGAACAGTCTCGGACGAACCGGGGTCGGATCATCAGCCTCGTGAGTGCCGCGCAGCAACCCGTCAACTTCATCAGCGAGGGGTATCCCGGACCGAAGCGCGCCGAGGCCTGGGCCGAGACGATGGGGCGCTTGGGCTTCCACGTCGAGCCCGACGCGGCGGCCGAGTTCTACGGTTCGATCACGTCCCGACTATCCCCGCGCGGCATCCAGTTCTCGCGGGTCTCCTCAAGCCCGCAACGTCTCTCCCTGAGGCGTGCCGCGGCCGGCACCATGCTGCTGATCTGCGTGAACCTGGAAGGCAGGGGCGAGGTCGAGGGCACCTCCGGCGAACCGCTGGACCCGTACGACGTGGTGGTGATGCCGCCCGGCGCGGCCTCCGGCCTCGCGTTCGACGGCGCGTTCCGTCAACTGATCGTCCGGGTTCCCGTCGCGGTGCTCGACATCCGTCCGCATCTCACGTCGGTGTCGAAACCCTTCCGGATCTCCGGCCGGACCGGGCTCGGCTACCTGTTCTCGCGTTTCCTGGGCACCGTGGCGGAGACCATGGAGTCGCTCGACGGCGAGGACCTGCGCCCCGTCGAGCAGGCCTTGTCGGAGTTCCTGGTGGCGGTTCTGGCTCGCCAAGCCCCCGACGCCCCGCCGGCCGGCGGCGGCACGCAGGCGCGGTTGTTCGAGCGCGCCCGCGAGCACGTCGAGGCGCGCCTGAGCGACCCGAACCTCACGCTCGCGGACGTCGCCCGGGCCGAGGGGGTGTCGGCCCGCTACCTGCAGAAAGTGTTCGAGCACGCCGGCGAGAGCTTCACGCACCTGCTGCGGCAGAGGCGCCTGGAACGATGCCGGTCGGACCTGGCCAACCCGCTCTACGCGGCGCTGCCGATCTCCGACATCGGCTTCAAGTGGGGGTTCAACGACGCGGCCCATTTCAGCCGAAGCTTTCGCGACAGCTTCGGCACGTCGCCGCGCGCCTATCGCAGCGAGACTCCGCCCCCGCCGTCCGACGCCGCCGCCCGGCAGGCGCGGCGCGGGTGGCCGAGCGAGGCCCTGGAGGGCGGCGGGCGTTTCCGCGCCGCGAACGGCGCCCCGGGCGACCCGGAGGCCGCCAAAGCCGCCGCCAAGCCCGAAGACGTTCCGGTGCGGCATCATCTCGCCGCCACGGACAAGACCGTCCACTGGGGCTACTTCAGCCGCGACCTCGCGCCCGTGCTGGAGATCGGCTCCGGCGATGTCGTGACGGTCGAGGTGCTGACGCAGCACGCCTTCGACGATTACGAGCGGATGATCAAGGGCGATCCCGCCATCGAGGGCGTCTTCCACTGGACCGCCGAGAAGAAGGCCGTCGAGCGCCGCGGCGCCGGGCCGATGGACGCCTCCGTGTACGGCCGCGGCGCGGGCGAGGGCTTCGGCGTGCACATCATGACCGGGCCGATCGCCGTCGAAGGGGCCGCGCCGGGCGACGTGCTGGAGGTCCGGATCCTGGACGTGCTGCCGCGGCCGAGCGCCAACCCGGATTACGCGGGGCGCTCGTTCGGCAGCAACGCCGCCGCGTTCTGGGGCTTCCACTACGACGACCTGCTGACCGAGCCCCGCCCGCGGGAGGTGGTCACGCTCTACGAGTTCGACCTCGGCAAGGACCGGTCCTGCGCCTGCGCGCTGTACAGCTATCGCTGGACGCCGCAGACCGATCCGTCCGGCGTCACGCACAAGACGATCGATTATCCCGGCGTTCCCGTCGATCACGCGACGATCGAGAAGCGGTACGATGTCCTGGAAGGCATTGAGATCCCGGTGCGGCCGCATTTCGGCGTGATCGGGGTGGCGCCGCGCGAGGCGGGGCTGATCGATTCCGTGCCGCCGTCCTACTTCGGCGGCAACATCGACAACTGGCGCGTCGGCAAGGATGCCTCGGTCTTCCTGCCGGTCTCGGTGCCGGGCGCGCTCCTGTCGATCGGCGATCCCCACGCGAGCCAGGGCGATTCCGAATTGTGCGGGACCGCGATCGAGTGCTCGCTGACGGGTGTGTTCCAGATCGTCCTGCACAAGAAGGGCACCTTCGACGGCGCGGCCTTCGCGGACCTGAGCTACCCGCTGATCGAGACGCCGACGGAATGGGTGCTCCTGGGCTTCAGCCACCCCAACTACCTCGCCGAGCTCGGCGACAAGGCGCAGAGCAAGGTCTACGCGACGGCCTCCCTCGACCTCGCCATGAAGGATGCCTTCCGCAAGATGCGCCGGTTCCTGATGACCGCGCGCGGCCTGAGCGAGGATGAGGCGATCTCCCTGATCTCGGTCGCGGTGGACTTCGGCATCTCCCAGGTGGTCGACGGGAACTGGGGCGTCCACGCCATCCTGCGGAAGGAACTGTTCCGGGACGGATTCCCGCACGGACCGGACAAGCGCCCGGCCTCCCGCACCGGCTGACCGTCGGGGCGCGTCGAGCCCAACCCTCGGCCGCAATCCGATCTCGCCCGGTCCGGGGCCGCCTTGTGAACGCTGCCGTCTTGGTCACGGCCCCCCGCTTTCCGCGCCATCGTGCTCAAAACGGCATCATCGCCGATGGGCCGTGTCGCGCCCCAACAAGTCTTTGTACGCCGCAGGGCAAGAATCGATCGGCTGCTTCGCCTATGGTGAAACGACGGACTACGACGGATTCAAGCTCGGACAGGGCGATGAAATCTGACGAAAGCACATAGATCCGAGCGCGACTCGCTCCGTGATCTGTGCCGATGTTGCTCTCGTCCGAACACAGGGTCGCCGTGGTTCGTTTTGAGGGGAGCCAGATGCGCTATTCGAAACGAGACTTCATCAAATCCGCGCTCGCCACGGCCGCCGTGCTCCCGGCGACGGCGATCCTGAGTCACCGCGTCGCCAGGGCGGCCGCGCCGGTCAAGCTCGGCATCCTCCACTCGCTCTCCGGCAGCATCGCGATCGCCGAAGTGGGCGTCGTGGACGCCGAACGGCTGGCCATCGACGAGATCAACGCCGCCGGCGGCGTCATGGGAAGTCAGCTTCAGACCATCGTGGAGGACGGCGCCAGCGACTGGCCGACCTTCGCGGAGAAGGCCCAGAAGCTCTTGGTCAGCGACAAGGCCGCGGCGGTGTTCGGCTGCTACACGTCGGCCTCGCGCAAGGCGGTCCTGCCGGTCTTCGAGCGCTACAAGGGCCTGCTCTACTATCCGACGCACGACGAAGGGCTCGAATTCTCGAAGAACATCATGTATACGGGTGCCGACGCGGTTCAGTCGGCCATCCCGGCCATCGAATGGCTGATGAAGAACAAGGGCAAGAAGTTCTACCTGATCGGGTCGGACTTCATCTATCCGCGCACCACCAACCGCATCGCCCGTCCGACGATCGTCAAGGCCGGCGGCACGGTCGTCGGCGAGGACTACTTCCCGCTCGGCAGCACCGAGTTCTCGTCCGTCATCAACAAGATCAAGGCCGCGCAGCCGGACGCGATCCTGTCCACGATCGTCGGCGATTCGAACGTGTCGTTCTACAAGCAGTTGAACTCGGCCGGCATGACGGCGGCCAGCCAGGCGATCGTCGCCCTCGCGGTCAGCGAGGAGGAGGCGATCGGCATCGGGGCCGAGAACCTCGTCGGCGTCAATTCCTGCATGGGTTACTTCCAGAGCGTGCCGACGCCGGAAAGCCAGAAATTCGTCGCGGCCTTCAAGGCGAAGTACGGCGCCAACCGCGTCGTCGGCGACACGATGGAGGCCGGCTACACCTCCGTCTACCTGTGGAAGCTCGCGGTCGAGAAGGCCGGCAGCTTCGACGTCGAGAAGGTCGTGGCCGCCTCCTCCGACCTCGCCTTCGACGCGCCCGAGGGCAAGGTGAGCCTCCACACCACCAATCACCGGCTCCGGAAGCACGCCCGCATCGGCAGGTTCAAGCCGGACGGGCAGATCGAGATCCTCAGCGAGTCCCCGCTGATCGATCCGGTGCCGTTTCCGAAGCTGTGAGCCGCGTCCTCACCCTCTCGCCCCCGGATATTCGATGACGGCCGACGTCCTCCTGATCCAGGTCTTCAACGGTCTCTCGCTGTTCACGGTGCTCGCCCTGATGGCGCTGGGCTTGGCCGTCGTGTTCGGCCTGATGGGCGTGATCAACATGGCCCACGGCGAGTTGATGGCGCTCGGCGCCTACATGACGTACCTGACCTCGGTCGTCTTCCTGCACGTCTTCCCGCAATGGATCGGGGCCTACTTCCTGGTCGGCCTCGTGGTCGCGTTCGCCGTCACCGCGCTGGCAGGCTTCGTGCTGGAGCGGGTGATGATCCGGCACCTCTACAAGCGCCCGCTCGACACCATGCTCGCGACCTGGGGCCTGTCCCTGATCCTGCAGCAGGCGTTCCGGCAGATCTTCGGGCCGATCAACGTCAGCGTGCCCACCGTGAGCTGGCTGCGCGGCGCCTGGAATCCGACCGACGGCATCGCCATCCCGCTGGCGCGCCTCTTCATCATCGGCCTCACCCTCGTGGTCGCGGCCTCGGTCTACCTGCTCCTCTTCCGCAGCCGCTGGGGATTGCGGATCCGGGCGGTGACGCAGAACAGGGCCATGGCGGCGGCCGCCGGCATCAACACGGAGCGGGTCGACGCGGTCACCTTCGCGATCGGCTGCGGCTTGGCCGGCATCGCCGGCAGCGCGCTGACTATGATCGCCTCGACCGGGCCGGCCACCGGGCAGCAATACATCATCGACACCTTCATCGTCGTGGTGTTCGGCGGCATCCAGAGCCTGACCGGCACGTTCCTGTCGGCCTTCTTCATCGGGCAGATGCAGTCGACCTTCGAACTCGTGCTCAGCGGCTCGATGGCGAAAGCCCTCGTCCTCCTGCTCGTGATCACGGCCCTGTACGTCCGTCCCACCGGCCTGTTCGCCCGCAAGGTCCGGGCGTAGGCCATGGACGACGCCCTCACCTCCGCCGTGCCGCGCAGCCGCCCCCTCCGCGGCGTCAGGGTGCGGGCCGGCCGGCTGGTCGCCCTGTGCGACCGGTTCGCGGTCCCGATCCTCGCCCTGCTGCTGCTGGTGGCGATCCCGGCCCTGTGCGGCACGTTCCGGCTCGGTCTCTACGGCAAGTACCTGAGCTTCGCCTTCTGCGCGGTCGGCCTCGTGCTGGCCTGGGGCTACGGCGGCATCCTGAGCCTGGGCCAGGGGATCTTCTTCGGGCTCGGAAGCTACATCGTGGCGATGTTCATGAAGCTCGAGGCGACCTCGCTGGACCCGGCGGCGGCCGTGTTCAACGCCGACGGGCCGCCCGTTCCGGACTTCATGACGTGGAACAGCGTCGACACGCTTCCGTGGTGGTGGGTGCCGTTCGAGCACCTGTGGTTCGCCCTGCCGGCGCTCGTCATCCTGCCGGCGGGCCTCGCGTTCGTCCTCGCCTACGCCAACTTCCGCAAGCGCGTCGGCAGCGTGTACTTCTCGATCGTGACGCTGGCGCTCTCCGGGATCATGTCCATCGTCATCATCGGGCAGCAGGGCTACACCGGCGGTATCAACGGCATCACCAACCTCACGACGTTTGCCGGTTACAGCATCCAGAGCGACGAGGCCGTGTACGTCATGTACTACGTCACCGCCTGCCTCCTGCTCCTCAGCGTCCTGGCCGGGCGCTTCATCCTGCGCAGCCGGCTCGGCAAGGTGCTGATCGCGGTCCGCGACCGGGAGGACCGCATCCGGTTCTCGGGCTACGACCCGGCGCTGTTCAAGGGCTTCGTGTTCGCCGTGGCGGCGCTGTTCTCCAGCGTCGGCGGCGCGATGTTCACCCTTCAGGTCGGGTTCGCCTCGCCGTCGGTGAGCGGCATCGTGCCCTCCATCGAGATGGTGGTCTACGCCGCCGTCGGCGGAAGGCTGTCGCTGCTCGGCGCCGTGTACGGCACCCTGCTGGTCAGCGTGGCCCGCAGCCTCCTGTCGGAGCAGTTCGCCAACTACTGGATGTACTTCGTCGGCGCGCTCTTCATCGGGGTGACGATGTTCCTGCCGACCGGCCTCGCCGGTCTCCTCGACCGGTTCCGCCACGGGCGGGGTGCGTCGGCATGAGGCGGCAGCTCATCCTCGAGATCAACGATCTCAGCGTCTCCTTCGACGGTTTCAAGGCCATCGACGGCCTCAACTTCTACGTCGACGAGCAGGAGCTGCACGTCGTGATCGGACCTAACGGGGCGGGCAAGACGACGCTGCTGGACATGATCTGCGGCAAGACCAAGCCCACCTCGGGCACGATCCTGTTCAAGGGCCTGAACCTCGAACGCATCCTCGAGTACCAGATCACCCAGGCCGGCGTCGGGCGAAAATTCCAGACACCGCTGGTCTACGAGGACCTGACCGTCTCGGAGAACCTGGAGATCTCCTATCCGAAGAAGCGCGACATCTTCGGATGCCTGTTCTTCAAGCGCGACGCCGTCGTGCGGGACGAGATCGCCCGCATCGCCGACCTCGTCTTCCTGTCCGATCAGCGCGACCGCAAGTCCGCCCACCTGTCCCACGGCCAGAAGCAGTGGCTCGAGATCGGCATGCTGCTGATGCAGGACCCGCAACTGCTGCTGCTCGACGAGCCGGTGGCCGGCATGAGCGCCCGCGAGCGCGAACTCACCGGCGCCCTGCTGCGCAAGGTCGCCGAAGGGCGCTCCGTCGTCGTGATCGAGCACGACATGGAGTTCGTGAAGTCCGTCGCCCACCGGGTGACGGTCCTGCATCAGGGCAAGACCCTGGCCGAGGGCTCGATGGATCACGTCCAGAACGATCCGCGCGTCATCGAAGTCTACCTGGGCCACTGACGATGTTGGCCATCAGCAACCTCAACGTCTTCTACGGCGAGAGCCACGTCCTGCACGACCTCCACTTCGGCCTCAGCGCGGGCGAGACCCTGGCCGTGATGGGGCGCAACGGCATGGGCAAGACCACACTCCTCAAGGCCTTGATCGGCATGATCCCGGCGCGCACGGGGCGCATCACGTTCGATCAGCGGGATCTGGCCGGAACCCGGAGCTACGATCGGGTCGCGGCAGGCTTCGGCTACGTGCCCCAGGGCCGGATGATCTTCCCCTATCTCAGCGTCGAGGAGAACATCCTGACCGGCATGGATCGCGTCAGGCGGCCGCGCGTGCCGGACTACATCTTTCAGGCCTTTCCGGTCCTGCGCGAGGTGCGCGCGCGCAAGGGCGGGAACCTGTCGGGCGGCCAGCAGCAGCAGCTCGCCATCGCGCGGGCGCTGGCGTCGAACCCCAAGGTGCTGATCCTCGACGAACCGACCGAGGGCATCCAGCCCTCGATCATCAAGGAGATCGCCCGCACGCTGAACCGGCTGAAGACCGAGCGGAGCTTCGCGCTCATCGTGTCCGAGCAGGTGCTGTCGTTCACCCTGGAGATCGCCGACCGCTTCCTGATCATGGAAGGCGGACGCTTCGTGCACAGCGAGGCGCGGGCGACCGTCGATGCGGCGCGCATCACCCGATACCTGACGATTTGAACGGCTCGACCGGGAGGGTTCGATGATGGCTTCGAATCGGGTTGGATATGTTCGTAACCGAGCGCACGGAGGGGTAAGATGAACGGCATTCACGACGTCGGCGGCATGCACGGCCTCGGGCCCGTGGTTCCCGAACCGAACGAGCCGCCGTTCCACGCGGCCTGGGAGGGGCGGATGCACGGCATCGCCGTCACCTGCCAGATCAGCGGCGTCAACGCGACGCCCGAGCAGCGCGCCACGATCGAGCGGATGCCGCCCAAGCTCTACCTGGAGACGAGCTACTACGAGAAGTGGCTCTACGCCTACGAGAAGATCCTGGCGGCCAAGGGCATCATCACCACCGCCGAGATCGACCAGCGCGTCGCCGAGCAGGCCGCCAAGCCTGAGCCCCCCATGCCCGAGCATCCGCAGCTTCCGAGCCAGCCGAGCCCCTACGCGGCCAAGGTCCGGCACGTCATCATGAACGGGACGCCGCACGACCGGCCGCTCGCGCGCGCGCCGCTGTTTCGCGTCGGCGATCGGGTGCGTGCGAGAAACCTCAACCCGACCACCCACAACCGGCTGCCGGGCTTCACCAAGGGCAAGGTCGGCGTCATCGACATCTATCACGGCGCGCACCTGAGCCACGAGGCGCTGTCCACGAGCGACACCGAGGTGCCGGAGCACATCTACGCCGTGAGGTTCGAGGCCGCGGAGCTGTGGGGGCCGTCCGCGGAATCGGCGACCGATGCGGTCTACGTCGACCTGTTCGAACACTACCTCGAAGCCGCCTGAGACTGAGGAGGAACGCACCATGTCCGGGACGACGCACGACCGCCTCGACGCGCACGGGCACACCCACGGGCACAAGCACGACGACCATTATCACACCTGGGTCGCGCCCTCCGAGATCGAGGCGCGGGTCCGCGCCTTCGAATCCCTGCTGGTCGAGAAGAACATCACCACCCACGACGCGATCGACACCCTGGTCGCGACCTTCGAGAACGACCTCGGCCCGATGCACGGCGCCCGCGTCGTCGCCAAGGCGTGGGTCGACCCGGCCTATCGCGCCCGCCTCAACCAGGACGGCACCGCGGCCATCGCCGAGCTCGGCTATCGCGGCTTGCAGACCGAGCACGTCAAGGCGCTGTTCGATACGGAGACCGACCATCACATGTGGGTCTGCACGCTCTGCTCCTGCTTCCCGTGGACACTGCTCGGCATCCCCCCGGTGTGGTTCAAGTCGGCGCCCTACCGGGCCAAGGTGGTCAGCCATCCGCGCGACGTGCTGCGGGACTTCGGCTACGACCTGCCCGCCGACGTGAAGGTGCACGTCTGGGACACGAGCGCCGAGCAGCGCTACCTCGTGGTGCCGCTGAGGCCGGCCGACACCGACGACCTCACCGAGGAGCAACTGGCCGGTCTCGTCACCCGGGACTGCATGATCGGCACTGGCAAGCCGCTCAGCCGGGCCGAATGGGAGGCGAGCCGATGAGCGCCAAGCCCAAGATCCCGGAGATGGACGGCGCGCTGTCCTACCCGCGCAGGAACGGCGAGCCGGTGTTCGACGCGCCCTGGCAGAGCCGGGCGTTCGGCATGGTGGTGGGCCTGCACACGGCGGGCCTGTACCCGTGGGACGACTTCAAGGACCTGCTGATCCAGGAGGTCGCAGCCGGCGCGTGCGCGGCGGCGCCGGCGGGATCGGCGGACTACTACGTGCAGTGGATGGACGCCTTCTCCCGTCTCCTCGTCGCCAAGGGCATCCTCGCACCCGACGAGATCGCGCAACGGACCGCGCAGTTCAGGACGGGCGTCCGCCAAGAGGTCTACTGACGCGGTTTGCCGACGCGGCCCCTCAAGGGCCGCGAGCGCGCCACGGCCGGAGCGCCGGCCCGATCACCGATGTCGGACAGGACGAGGCCCCGCAGGATGCGGGGCCGCGAGGGACGGGTCGTGCCCTCAACCGCCGACGCACCCGCCGCCGAGGACGTCACAGGACGTTCGCGCCGCCGATTCCTGGAGATGTGAACCGCGATGGACACCCTTGAGACGGCCGCGCCCCGGCTCCACGACCTGAAGGCCACGCCGGAGACCATCCAGTGGGGCGCGTTCGACGCCGCGACCGAGCCGGTCTGCCGCATCAGGTCCGGCGACTTCGTCACCATCGAGTGCCTGACGCACCATGCCGGGGACGCCCCCGACCTGCTGATGGACGACGCCATCCGGCGGATCTACGACGCGGTTCCGCCGGACCAGCGCGCGCCCGGCGTCCACATCGTGACCGGGCCGATCCACGTCGAGGGCGCCGAGCCCGGCGACACGCTGGAATGCCGCGCGCTCAGCTTCGCGCCGCGCCTGCGCTACGGCTCCAACTTCCTGGCCAACTGGGGCCTGCTGCACGGGGAGTTCGGGGAGCAGGAACGGGTCTTCATCTACGAGGCCGACGTCGAGACCGGGGTCGCGCGGGCGGTGTTCCAGTACGCGTTCAAGCCGGAGCAGCCGGCCTATCCGGGCATGGTCACGCCCGTCGACGCGGCCGCCCGGATGCCCGCGCTCAAGAACATCGCGGTTCCGCTGCGGCTGCATTTCGGGACCGCCGGGGTGTGCCCGGCGGCGGACGGCAAGGTCAGCACGGTCCCCCCGGGACCGCACGGCGGCAACGTCGACAACCGGGAGTTCATCGCCGGCACCAGCATGCACTATCCCGTCTACCGCACCGGCGCCCTGTTCTGGGCCGGCGACACGCACTTCGCCGAGGGCGACGGCGAGGTGAGCGGAACCGCGATCGAGGCGCACGTGAACGCGACCGTCCAGTTCATCCTGCACAAGGGGTCGGTGACCAGGAACCCGATGCTCGACACCCCGACGCTGTGGATGTGCCACGGGTTCCACGAGGATCTCGACGAGGCCGTGCGGGAGGCGACCCTGGAGATGATCGGCTTCCTGGTCGTCAAGTGGGGCATCACGCGCGAGGAGGCCTACTCGCTGTGCAGTGTCGCCGGCGACCTCCGGGTCACGCAGGTCGTCGACGGCGTGAAGGGCGCCCATATCGCGATCCGCAAGGATCTCTATCGGCCTTGAGGACGCTTGCTGCCGCTCTCGCCGGGCGTGCGATCTCGACCCCGAGCTTGCGCCGAACCTCGCGCGACCTGAAGATTTTTTGAAGGAATGCTTGATCTACCCCTGCGGGGCCATGCCCATGAACCGTCGGTGCTGCGTACGCACGCGGTGACGACAGCGGTCTGGGGCGTTGCGCGCGGGTGAGGTCATATCTCGCGACTCGGAAAGCATCCGGATCTGGTGTTTTCAAGCGGCGGTCTGCTGCTGCTCGACGACGGCTGGAGCGTGGCGCGGATCGCCGCCGCGCCGTACCTGGACGCGAGCACGGCGGCCGAGCATCGGGCGCCACACGTTCAGCGCGGTCGAGCGGGCGTCGAGAGCCTGGACTACGTCGGGCGGGTGCCGCGCCTGTCGGCCGACCCGCGTGCGGCCCTGTCGGACTGGGTGGCCGCGGAAGTGCCGCGAGACGGCCCAGGCCGTCTGCGCGCAGGTCCGGTCCGCCTTCGGACTTCCCTACGCCACCCACCCCATGGCGCGCCTGCTCGGGCGGATCGGCCTCGCGTTCGAGACGCCCAGATGCGTGCCCGCCAAGGCGGACGCGGCGATCCGGCAGGCCTTCTGGGGATGTGCCCCGGAAGGATTTATCGCCAAACATCCACGACTGTCGGCCGACGTATATTCAATGCTTATTTGATAAATTTGTGGATCAGAGGTCTAAGTGCTTGATCTTGTTGGCGCGCCCTACGGGA
>NZ_CAXTBY010000077.1:0-19710 GCF_964242245.1 uncultured Methylobacterium sp.
CTCCCCTCTCCCGACCCTCGCTCACGCGAGGCCCACCCTCCCCCGCAGAGGGGGGGAGGGCGCGCGCGGAATCGAACCGATCAACCGGAAACCGTACGATCCCTCCTCGCTAAGGGTGTGGGAGCCGCGTCGCGTACGAGAGTCCGGGAATCCCATCCGCGCCGCGGTCTCTCAGCCACGCGGCGAACCGAATTCGGGAGCAAGGGACGGGATGCCGGGCACGCGTAAGGCGCCCAGTCTGCGGGGGACGCGAGGGCCCGGCCCGGCCCGGTCGCGCCAGCCTCGGAGGACCGCCATGCCGACGATCGAGACAGCGCCGACGACCCGCGAGGCCGGCGACGCGGCGCGCTGGGCGGCGCTCGCCGCCCGCGACGCGAGCGCCGACGGGCGCTTCGTCTACGCCGTGCGCAGCACCGGCGTGTACTGCCGGCCGAGTTGCCCGTCCCGGGCGGCCCGGCCGGAGAACGTCGCCTTCCACGCCACCTGCGCCGACGCGGAGGCCGCAGGCTTCCGCCCGTGCCGGCGCTGCCGCCCGAACGAGGCGTCGCTCGGGGCGCGCCGGGCGGAGGCCGTCGCCCGCGCCTGCCGCCTGATCGAGGCCGCCGAGACCGTGCCGGCGCTGGACGCGCTCGCCCGCGCCGCGGGCCTCAGCCCGTTCCACTTCCACCGGGTGTTCAAGGGCGTCACCGGCGTCACGCCGAGGGCCTACGCCGAGGCGCGCCGGGCGGCCCGCGTCGCCGCCGGCCTGCCGCGGGCCGACAGCGTCACCGCCGCCCTCTACGAGGCCGGGTACAGTACCGCGAGCCGCTTCTATGCGGGCGCTGCCGGGCGCCTCGGCATGGCGCCGAGGGCCTACCGCCGGGGCGGGTCGGGCGAGACGATCCGGTTCGCGGTCGGGCCGTGCAGCCTCGGGGCGGTCCTGGTGGCGGCCACGGCACGGGGCGTATGCGCGATCCTGCTCGGCGACGATCCCGACGCCCTGCTCCGCGACCTCGAAGACCGCTTCCCGAACGCCGACCTTGCCGGGGGCGATGCCGGGTTCGAGGCGCTGGTGGCGCAGGTGGTCGGCCTCGTCGAGGCGCCGGGCCGACCGGTCGACCTGCCGCTCGACATCGGCGGCACCGCCTTCCAGCAAAGAGTCTGGGAGGCCCTGCGAAAGATCCCGGCCGGGACGACGGCGAGCTACACCGACATCGCCCGGGTCCTCGGCGTGCCGGGCGCGGTGCGGGCGGTGGCGCGGGCCTGCGGCGCGAACGCGCTCGCGGTGGCCATCCCCTGCCACCGGGTGGTGCGGGCGGACGGCGCGCTCTCGGGCTACCGCTGGGGCATCGCGCGCAAGCGCGACCTGCTCGCCCGCGAGGGCGTCGACCGGTGACCGCGCCCGCGGATGCCGTGGCGGGCCTGGATTGGCCGCGGATCGAGGCGGACCTCGACGCCTTCGGCTGCGCCGCCACCGGCCCGCTCCTCGACGCGGCGGCCTGCGCCGCCCTGCGCGCGTCCTACGACGACGCGGCGCGCTTCCGCAGCCGGGTGGTGATGGCCCGCCACGGCTTCGGGCGCGGCGAGTACAAGTATTTCGCCCATCCCCTGCCGGACGCGGTCGCCGCGCTGCGCCCGGCCCTCTACCGGCGGCTCGCACCCGTCGCCGACCGCTGGAACGCGACGCTCGGCCTCGATCTCCGCTATCCGGCCGAGCACGACGCCTTCCTCGCGCGCTGCCACGCCGCGGGCCAGACCCGGCCGACGCCGCTGCTGCTGAAGTACGGGCCGGGCGACTACAACTGCCTGCACCAGGACCTCTACGGGACTCACGTCTTCCCGCTCCAGGTGGCGATCCTGCTCTCCGAGCCGGGGCGGGATTTCGGCGGGGGCGAGTTCGTGCTGACCGAGCAGCGGCCGCGGATGCAGTCGCGCGCGGAGGTGGTCGCGCTCGCCCGCGGCGAGGCCGTGATCTTCGCCGTCCACACCCGCCCGGTCCAAGGCACGCGGGGCCCCTACCGCGTCACCCTCCGCCACGGGGTCAGCCGCGTGCGCTTCGGCGAGCGCTACACCACGGGCCTCATCTTCCACGACGCGACGTAGCGCCGGGAGCCACCGGGCGGCACCGCGGCCCGCGCCGGCAATCGGATGAAGCCCTACCGGCCGAAGCGCTCGAACTTCGGGAAGCTGCGGGTCATCAGCGTGCCGGCCTCCGCCCGGTGGCCCATCCACTTCTCCAGCACGCCCGCGTTGGCGAGCCGCGGCTGGGCGGACCCGTCGCGCCACGGCAGGCCCTCGGCCAGCGGGAAGACGCAGGCGTCGGCGAGCGTCGCCTGCCGGCAGCGCTGGAGCCGCACGCCCTTGCCGCGGACGAGCTCCGGCAACTCGGCGGCGGGGAACACCAGCAGCAGCTTGTCGGCGCTGCACACCGCGACGTGGTCGCCGTCTGCCGGCACCAGCAGCACGGCCTTCGCGTCGCCGTCGAGGCCCAGGATGCCCTTGCCCTTGCGGGTGTTGGCCACGAGCGCGTCGGCGGTTGCCAGGAAGCCGCGCCCGTCCGAGCCGGCGATCAGCAGCCGGGTCTCCGGCCGGTAGGGTAGCGCCGCGACGATCTCGGTGCCGTCGTCGAGGTCGACCATCAGGCGGATCGGATCGCCGAAGCCGCGCCCGCCGGGGAGCTTGGCGGCCTCCAGGGTGAAGACCTTGCCGTTCGAGGCGAGCACCAGGATCTTGGCGGTGGTCTCGCTCGGGAAGGCGATCTTGACGCGGTCGTCGCCCTTGAAGGCCACCGCCGACAGGTCGGCGACGTGACCCTTCAGCGCCCGAATCCAGCCCTTCTCGGAGACGATGACGGTGACCGGCTCGCGCTCGACCATCGCCGCGGTGAAGTCGATGCCGGCGGTGTCCGGCGGGTTCTGGAGGGTGGTGCGGCGCGCGCCGAGCTTGGTCTCCGGCCCGAACGCCTTCTTGACCGCCCGGACCTGCGCCTTGATCGCGCTCCACTGCTGCGGCTCCGAGCCGAGAAGGGCCTCCAGGCCGTCCTTCTCCCGGGTCAGCGCGTCGCGCTCGCGCTTCAGCTCCATCTCCTCCAGCCTGCGCAAGGACCGCAGCCGCGTGTCGAGGATGGCGTTGGCCTGCACCTCGGTGAGCGCGAACCGGGCCATCAGCGCGGGCTTGGCCTCGTCCTCCTCGCGGATGATGCGGATCACCTCGTCGAGGTCGAGGTAGACGATCAGCAGGCCGCCGAGGATCTCCAGGCGCCGCCCGATCTGCCCGAGGCGGTGCTGCGAGCGGCGCCGGAGCACGACGCGGCGGTGGTCGAGCCATTCGCGCAGCACCTCGGCCAGCCCGATCACCCGGGGCACGAGGCCGCCGACGAGCACGTTCATGTTGAGGGGCACGCGCGCTTCGAGCTCGGTCAGCCGGAACAGCGATTCCATCAGGATCACCGGGTCGACGCTGCGGGAGCGCGGCTCCAGCACCACGCGCACGTCCTCGGCCGACTCGTCGCGCACGTCCGCGAGCAGGGGCAGCTTCTTCTCCTGGAGGAGTTCGGCGAGCTTCTCGATGAGCCGGCCCTTCGGGATGCCGTAGGGGATCTCGGTGACGACGATGTTCCAGGTGCCGCGGCCGAGATCCTCCCTGGCCCAGCGGGCGCGGACGCGGAAGGCGCCGCGGCCGGTGCGGTAGGCCTCGGCGATCGATTCGGCCGAGTCGATCAGGATGCCGCCGGTGGGGAAGTCCGGCCCCTGGACGAACGCGTTGAGCTGGGCCGACGTCGCCGCCGGGTTGGCGATCAGGTAGAGGGCCGCGTCGCACAGTTCGGCCGCGTTGTGGGGCGGGATCGAGGTCGCCATGCCGACGGCGATGCCCTGGCTGCCGTTGGCGAGCAGGTTCGGGAAGGCGGCCGGCAGGACCGAGGGCTCGTCCTTCTCGCCGTTGTAGGAGGGCCGGAAATCGACCGTGTCCTCGTCGAACCCGTCGAGGATCAGGCGGGCGACCTCGGTGAGCCGCGCCTCGGTGTAGCGGTAGGCGGCCGGGCCGTCGCCGTCGATGTTGCCGAAGTTGCCCTGCCCGTCGACCAGCGGGTAGCGCTGCGCGAAGTCCTGCGAGAGCCGCACCAGCGCGTCGTAGATCGCCTGGTCGCCGTGGGGGTGGAAGTCGCCCATCACGTCGCCGACGATCTTGGCGCACTTCTTGTGCGCGGTGTTCGGGTCGAGGCGCAGCAGCCGCATGCCGTAGAGGATGCGCCGATGCACCGGCTTCAACCCGTCGCGGGCATCCGGCAGGGCGCGGTGCATGATCGTGGAGAGCGCGTAGGCGAGGTAGCGCTCCTCCAGCGCCGACTTCAGCTCGACGCTCTGGATGCCGTCCCCGCCCGGCGGCTCGAAGGGCTGGCCCATCACGGCTCCGTTCCTTGTTTCACGTGGAACATAACACGAACATCAGGGGTCGGCATCCAGGCCGGCCGCGACGAATCGTGCGCGTTCCTCCGGGGCGGGCAGCGCCCGCGGTTCCCAGATGTGCTGGTTGAGGAAGTAGCCGGTCAAGGTAAAGCCGTTCCGCACCGCGTCGGCCCCCTCGATCCGGCCCCCGGCGCGCAGGAATCCCGGCAGCGGCAGCAGCTTGTCGCGGTAGGGCTCGCCGGCGGACGCGCTGACCGCGCGCCCGCTTTTCGGGGAGACGTAGATCAGGGCGTCGTTGCTGCCGGTGGCCGCGCAGGTGCCGAGATCGAGGCCGAAGCCGAGCTCGGCCAGGATCGCCAGCTCGAACCGCACCATCAGCGGCGGCGCGATGGTCTTGTCGTGCAGGTGCTGGATCAGCACGCGAGCCGCCTCGAACAGTTCGGGGTGCGGGTCGCGCTCGGGCAGGAGCCGCAGCAGGCCGGCGGCGTGACCGATCCCGTACAGCGCCAGCCCCGAGCCGATCAGCCGGGACAGGGCCGATTCCAGGGGCTCGACCGCGAAGGACCCGAGGCGATCGTCGAGGCGCGCCCGCCACGTCGCGCGCAGCAGGTTCCCGGGCTGGAGCACCGGCTGCATCCGGCGCGAGCGCCCGCCGTGGACGAGGCCGAGGTGGCGCCCGTGCCCCCGGGTCATCGCCTCCAGGACGGTCCCGGTCTCCCCGTGCCGGCGCACGCCGAGCACGATGGCGTCATCGTTCCACTGCATCGGGGCAAGATAGGGGTTTCCGGTGGGTTGCGTGAGCTTTGCGACGCGCCGCGGCCCGGTCGGCTTCCGGAAGGCGGCCGCCCGCGGTAATTTCGCATCGGGAGAGAGGTTCTTCGATGCCGGGCACGATCCATCCAGCCGCCGCGCTGCTCACCCTTGCCGTCGCCGTCGGCGGGTGCATGGCCCGTGGGGAGACCCCCGCCTCCACGGTGACGCAGGCGCCGAAGACCCTTCGCGAAAAGATCGCGGCGCTGGCGCTCAGGCAGGTGCCGTTCGGCTCGGTCTCGCTGCTCCCGGTCCGCTTCGAGTCGAGCCGCATCGCGGGACCGTTCGAGGATGGCGGGCGCACGCTCTGGTGCGTGTCGAGCCACATGAAGGGCCGCACCTTCGGCAAGGCCGAGCGGCCCAAGCTCGTGATCCGCGCGGACGCGGCGACCCTCACCGTCATCGACGACGACGAGGTCTGCCAGGGCCACAGGACCGAACCGTTCCCGGAACTGGAGACGCTCGGCAACGCGAAGGGATGACCCGGGCCGGACCGCGCCGTCCCCAGCCCCGTCCTTGCTCCCGGCCGAGCGATGCCAAGACCCCTCGCCCTGACCCTTGACCTCATCGCCCGCGCGCATTCCGTGCCGGTGCCCGACGACGAGACGGCGCTCCAGGTGATGACCGACGCGGAGCTGAAGCCCGGCCTCGACGCGATCGTCGCGCGGCACGCGGGCGGCGGCGGCCTGTGGGTGTTCGCCTACGGCTCGCTGATGTGGCGGCCGGAATTCGCCTATTCCGAGCGCCGGATCGGCACGGTGCGCGGCTTCCACCGCCGCTTCTGCCTGCTCCAGCGGCGCTTCCGCGGCACGCCGGAACGCCCTGGTTTCGTCCTTGCGCTTGATCGGGGCGGCCTGTGCCGCGGCGTCGCCTTCCGCCTGCCCGGCATCGACGTGCGCGAGGCGCTGATGCCGGTCTGGCGCCGGGAGATGCGCGGGCGCGGCTACGTCGCCCGCTGGCTCCCCGTCGCGACGGAGGCCGGCACCGTCTCGGCGCTGACCTTCCTCGTCAACCGCGCCAGCGACCGCTATTCCGGGCGGCTCACGGATGCCGAGATCGCCGAGAAGATCGCGGCCGCCTGCGGCCATGTCGGGCCGAGCGCCGAGTACCTGTTCCGCACCGTCGAGGCCTGCGAGGCGCTCGGCATCCGCGACCGCCACCTGTGGAGCCTTCAGGCGCTGGTGGCCGAACGCCTGCGGGCGCGCGCCGCCGCCACCTAAATCCAGCCGCGCTTCAGCGCGATGGCGACGCGTCCGCCCGCCTGCTCGGAATCCGGGTTGCGCAGTTCGCGGAATCCCGGCGCCCGCCCGGTCGTCAGGTAGACGATCACCGTCAGCATCAGCACCACCTTCGACCGCATCGCCCTCGTCCCGCTCGGTTAAGCGAGGCTGTTTAGGACCGATCCGTTTTGACGACGTTGCGCGGACGCACATGACGGGATGTCGGCAGGCGTTCCGGTCGAACGTGGTTGACGCCCGGTAAAACGACGGCGGCCCGCGCGCCCCGTGCGCGTCAGTTCACCTCCACCTGCACCACCCCCGGCACCGCCCGCAGCGCCCCGGCGATCTGCGGGGTCGCCTGGTACTTGCCCGGGAGCTTGACCTCCACCTCGCGGTCGCCGTCCAGCATCAGGATCAGGGAGACCTCGCCCTCGCCGCGGACGGCGAGGCGCTGCTGCACCGGGCCGATCGGCCGCCCGTCGCGCAGGTAGATCCGCATGCCCTTCTGGTAGCGGGCGACCGCGGCGTCGAGGGGCTCTGCCTGGAGGATGCGGGCGCGCACGTCCTCGCCCTCGACGCTGGCCTGGAGCTGGAGCACCAGCGGCTGGCCCGGCTCCAGGATCTCGCGGTACTGCCCGAGCCCTTCCGAGAAGATGATCGCCTCGAAGTGCCCGGTCTGGTCCGACAGGGTGACGATGCCGAGCTTGTTGCCGGTCTTCGTGCGCCGCTCCGCCCGGTCGAGGACGGAGGCCGCGACCTTGCCCACGCTCGACGTGCCGGCGCGGACCGAGCGGCAGAACTCCGCCCAGCTCTGCACCCGCAGCTTGGCGAGCAGGTCGCCGTACTCGTCCAGCGGATGGCCCGAGACGAAGAAGCCGATGGCGTCGTACTCGCGCTTGAGCTTGTCGGCCATCGGCCAGCACTCGTGGGGCGGGATGCGCAGGGACACCGTCTCGGAGACGACGCCGCCGAACATGTCGCCGATGCCGGCGGTCTCGGCCTCGGCCGCCCCTTGCGCGAGCTTCATCATCGCCTCGACCGCCGCGAACGCCCGCGCGCGGTCCGGCTCGATGCAGTCGAGCGCGCCGGCGGCTGCGAGGCTCTCCAGGGTGCGCTTGTTGACGTGGCGCGCGTTCAGGCGCCGGGCGAGGCAGCCGAGGTCCCGGAACGGGCGCGCGCCCCGCGCCTCGACGATCGAGCGCACCGCCTCGCGGCCGACGCCCTTGATCGCGGCGAGCGCGTAGCGGATGCGCCCGTCGTGCACCTCGAAGCCGACGCCCGAGGTGTTGATCGAGGGCGGCTCGACCGTGATCTTCAGGCGCTGCGCGTCCTGGCGGAATTCGGCGAGCTTGTCGGTGTTGTCGATGTCGAGCGTCATCGCGGCGGCGAGGAACTCGGTCGCGTAGTTCGCCTTGAGGTAGCCGGTCTGGTAGGTCAGCAGGGCGTAGGCCGCCGCGTGGCTCTTGTTGAAGCCGTAATCGGCGAACTTCGCCAGCAGGTCGAAGATCTCGTGCGCCTTGGGCTTGGTCAGCCCGCGCTCGGTGCAGCCCTTCACGAAGCGGTCGGCTTGCGCGTCCATCTCGGCGCGGATTTTCTTGCCCATGGCGCGCCGGAGCATGTCGGCCTCACCGAGCGAGTAGCCGGCCAGCAGCTTGGCGATCTCCATCACCTGCTCCTGGTAGACGATGATCCCGAACGTCTCCCGCAGGACCGGCTCCAGCTTCGGGTGCGGGTACCAGGACGCCTCGTTGCCGGCGTCATGCCCGAGCTTGCGCGCGCAGTAGACCGGGATGTTGGCCATCGGGCCGGGCCGGTAGAGGGCGACGAGCGCGATGATGTCCTCGAAGCGGTCGGCCTGCATCTCGCAGAGCGCCTTGCGCATGCCGGCCGATTCCACCTGGAACACGCCGACCGTCTCGCCGCGCCCCATCGGCGCGTAGGTTTTTACGTCGTCCAGCGGCAGGTCGGCGAGGTCGATCACGATGCCGCGCTGCTTGAGCAGATCCGTGCAGCAGCGCAGCATCGTCAGGGTCTTCAGTCCCAAAAAGTCGAACTTCACCAGGCCGGCGGCCTCGACCCACTTCATGTTGAACTGCGTCACCCGCATCCCCGTCTTCGGGTCGCGATAGAGCGGCACGAGCTGCTCCAGCGGGCGGTCGCCGATGACGACGCCGGCAGCGTGGGTCGAGGCGTGGCGGTGAAGCCCTTCGAGCTTCCTGGCGATCGCCATCAGGCGGGCGACGACCGGCTCCTCGGCGATCGCCGATTGGAGCTTCGGCTCGCCCTCGATCGCCTGGGCCAGGGTCACGGGGTTGGCCGGGTTCTGCGGCACGAGCTTGGTCAGCTTGTCGACCTGCCCGTAGGGCATCTCCAGCACGCGGCCGACGTCGCGCAGCACGCCGCGCGCCTGGAGCGTGCCGAAGGTGATAATCTGCGCGACCTGGGCCTCGCCGTAGCGCTCCTGGACGTATTGGATCACGCGCTCGCGGCCCTCGACGCAGAAATCGATGTCGAAGTCCGGCATCGAGACGCGCTCGGGGTTGAGGAAGCGCTCGAACAGCAGGCCGAAGCGAAGCGGATCGAGGTCGGTGATCAGCAGCGCGTAGGCCACGAGCGAGCCCGCGCCCGAGCCGCGGCCGGGGCCGACCGGGATGTCGTGGGCCTTGGCCCAGGTGATGAAGTCCGAGACGATCAGAAAGTAGCCCGGGAACTGCATGTTGACGATCACGTCGAGCTCGAACGCCAGACGGTCGCGGTAGGTCTGCTCCGTGAAGCCCTCGGCCGGCCCGTGGCGGGCGAGGCGCTCGTCAAGCCCGGCCTCGGCCTGCCGGCGCAACTGGTCCGGCTCGCTCAGGGCGACGATCGCGGCCGGGCCGCCCGCGGCATCGGCCGCCGCGCCCTGCGCCGCAACCCGCGAAAAGTTCGGGAGGATAGGCTTGCGGGTGCGCACGCGGCAGGCGCAGCGCAGCGCGATCTCGACGCTGGCCTGAAGCGCGTCCGGCAGGTCGGCGAACAGCTCGGCCATCTCGCCCCGCGTCTTGAAGCCGTGGCGCGGGGTCAGCCGGCGGCGGCGCTCGTCCGAGACGAGGCGCCCGTCGGCGATGGCCAGTAGCGCGTCGTGGGCGTCGTAATCGTCGGCACGCGCGAAGAACGGCTCGTTGGCGGCGACCGGCGAGAGGCCGAGGCGGTCGGCCATCCGCAGCAGCTCGGCCTCGACGCGGCGCTCGTCGTCGAGGCCGTGGCGCTGCACCTCGACGTAGAGGTGCGCCTCGCCGAAGATCGACCTCAGCCGCTCGACGCGCGCCGCGGCGAGGTCGGGGCGGCCCGCCCGCAATGCCGCGTCGAGGGGGCCGGTCGGCCCACCGGTGAGCACGATCAGGCCGGCGGCGGAGTCGGCCAGCGCCTCGACCGAGACGCGCGCCGCCTCGCCGAGCGGGTTGTCGAAGTGGGCGCGGCTCGCTAAGCGCAGGAGGTTGCCGTAGCCGGCCTCGTCCTGCGCCAGCACGACGAGGCTCGGCATCGGGCCACCGCGCCCCGCCGGGTCGCCCGCCTCGAAGGCGACGGAGATCTGCATCCCGGGGATCGGCTGGACGCCGGCGCCCGCCGCCTTCTCGGAGAATTCCAGCGCGCCGAACAGGTTGTTGGTGTCGGTGAGCGCCAGCGCCGGCTGCCGGTCCCCGGCCGCGGCCTTGACGATGTCGGCGACCTTCAGCGCGCCCTCGAGCAGGGAGTAGGAGGAGTGGACGTGGAGGTGGACGAATCCGACCTCCCTGAGTTCGCGCGCCATGACCGACCTTGCTGGAGGGTGGGCAGGATCGCGGGTCGGGCGTTAAGAGTCGATCATCGGGAGCGAGCCCGGAGGCGATGTCCACCGCTCTGTGCCCTCGCGGCATCACGGCGGGCGGCATCTCGTCGCCCTTCGCGACGGAATCCGATGTTTGCTGTGCGCAACTCAGGGCGCGCCGCGGATCGGGCGGCGACGCGCAGCACCCGCTAACGGATCGGGGCCAGGGCTATCCCCCAGGCCGCCACCGCCGCCGCAAGCAGCCCGAAGGCCATGAATTCCGCCATGCCGGTAAGGACCATCCGCTTGAGCATGTCCGTCGCCTCCCTTGCTACGGTGCTTATTTTGTTCTTGTTTTGTTCCATGTAAAGCGGGTAGGGACGGGCGCGTTCGATCATGGTTAAGCGTTCGTGATGCGCGCCGGCTGAACCCTCACACCGGCGGCGGGTCCGGCGCCTCGACTTCGCCCCGGCGCTGGAGCTGGAGGGCGGTGAACCAGCACAGGGCCGCCCAGGCGGCGCCGACGCACCAGCCGGCGACCACGTCGCTCGGCCAGTGCACGCCGAGGTAGACCCGGCTGAGGCCGATGAGCAGGCTCATCGTCACGCCGAGGCCGAGCACCAGCGCCTTGACGCGCCGGCGGCGCTCGATGCGGGCGAGCAGCGTCGCGAGCGTCAGGTAGGCGATCGTCGACATCATCGCGTGCCCGCTGGGAAAGCTCGCCGTGAACACCTCCATGCCGTGGGGCACGAGGTCCGGCCGCGGGCGGTGGTAGACGGCCTTGAGCGCGGTCGAGACCAGTTCGCCGCCGCCGACCGCGCCGATCACGAACCAGCCGACCCGGCGCTTGCCCGTCAGCATCAGGTAGGCGGCCACCGCCGCCGTCAGGAACACGATGGTGAAGACGCTGCCGAGCCCGGTGATGTCGCGCATGGTCTCCTCCAGCCAGCGCGGCCCGATCGGGTCGGCGAGGTCGGCGGGGTTGCGCAGGGCGAGCAGGATCTTGCGGTCCAGCGCCTCGGTGGAGCCCTCGCCGACCTCGTGCGCGAGGGCGAGGAAGCCGTAGCCGAGGCCGCTGACGGCGATGAGCGCGGCGAGCGGCCCGATCTCGTTGAGGCGCAGGCGCAGCCACACGGCGGTGGCGTGCGTGAGGACGGGGCGGCGGCGCAGGGTCTCCGGCGCCCTCATCGGGTGGAGATCCGACGGCCGACGATGACGGAAACGCGCGTCTTCCCTCCCCCCTCTGCGGGGGAGGGTGGCCCGCGAGCTAAGTCGGGAGAGGGGTGCGCCGCATCCGGACAGCGCGCACCCCTCTCCCGACCCTCGCTGACGCGGGGCCCACCCTCCCCCGCAGAGGGGGGAGGGAATGCGCGGCGATGTTCGACCCCGGTTCCGTCCGCCGAGCCTTCCATCCCGCTCACCCGTTCTCTCCGAAGGCGAAGCGCGTCCGCGCCTCCCACGGCCCGCCGAGGTAGCGCCACAGCAGCGTGGCGGGCGCGGTGAAGCGGAACGGCGTGAAGCCGTGCTGGAGCGCGGCGTGGAGCGCGCGGGCGGTCTCGGGCGACACCTTGTTCTGCACGGTCACGTGCGGGCGCCAGCCCTGGCGGTCCTGCGCGGTGAGGTGGCCGTCGAAGGCCCGCGCGAGCTTGGCGCGGAAGCCCGAGAGCGCCTCGGACTCGAGGCTGTAGGCCACGCCGCGGCCGATGAAGCGCAAGCCCGTCACCGCCACCTCCGGCGCCGGCATCGTGCGGGCGAGCGTCGCGATCGTCTCGATCACGCCGCGCTCGGCCTCGCCGGGCAGGTGGTGGAACAGGGTGGCGTGCGCCGGGATGAAATTCAGGTTTTCCGGGAAGTGCCGCCGCCGCAATCCGTCGAAGTGCGCGAAGGTGTCCGCGTCGAAGGCGAGCGTCAGGATCAGGGGCGGCTGGAGCGGCGGTTCGGACATGCGGGCCTTCGGCGACGGCGCGGGGCGGAGGATACGGGGTTCGATCAGGTCCAGTACAGCACGCGCGCGGCCGGCAGGTCGCGGGCGAGCGCCGCGGTCAGGCTCTCGCGCATCGCCTGCATCAGGTCCTTGGGAAACACGTACTTCACCGAGCCGAACTTCGTGAGCTTGCGCGTGCGCGCGGCCTCGTCCAGCGGCAGGTCGGAGCCCGGATACCAGCCCTGAAGCACCTGCTTGGAGCCCGGCGTGAAGCGGTGGGTGATCAGTTCCGCCGTCAGGTCGAGGTCGGGGACGCCCGCGAGGGCGGCGGCGGCGTCGCGGATCAGCCCGGCGTAGCCCTCCTGCCAGCCCGGCACGGGCAGGATCGGCGCGATGGTGAGGCCGACCGGGTAGCCCGCCCTCGCCATCGCGCCCATGGCGGACAGGCGCTCGTCGAGGCTTGCGGTGCCGCCCTCGTAGCGGGCGGCGGCCCGGGCGTTGACCGAGAAGCGGATGCGGGTGCGCCGGTTGTGGGCGAGCTCAAGCAGCGGCGCGACCGCGGAAAACTTCGTGGTGAAGCGCAACTGCACCGGCGCCTCCCAGGCCCCGAAGTGCCGGATCGCCGCCGAGAGCGAGCCGGTGAGGTGCTCGATGCCCAGCGGATCGGTGTAGCAGGAGGCCTCGAAGGTGGTCCCCTCCCGCGCCCGCGCCGCCTGCGCCGAGGTGATGGCGCCCTGGCCGAGGTAGCCCGCGAGGTTGTCCAGGATCGCGTCGAGGTTGGCGTAGGCCCGCGTCACCGGCGGCCCCGACAGGGAGCCTGCGAGGTAGCAGTACTGGCAGTGGGCCGGGCAGCCCTCGGCGAGGTCGAAGCGCCAGTCGGCCGAGGGCGGGATCGGCTGGAGCCGGAGCTTGGTCGGCGGCGCGACCACGAGGGCCAGCGTCGCCTTCGCCTCGGCGTAGGCCCGGCGCGGGTCGGCCCCGCGCAGGCCGGTGAGGCGGTTGGCGGCGAGGCGCTCGACGGGAAGGCCGAGGTGCTCCGCCCGCGCCAGCATCGCGCGGCCGTGGGCGTGCTCCAGGGCCGCGGGCGTGACCAGGACCCGGCGCGGGCGCCACGCGCGCGCAGGCCGGACGGGCGCGGGCTCGACGGAGGCGGACTTGGACGGTGCGTGTTTGGACGGTGCGTGTGCGGCGGCATTCATGGACGGCGAACGCCCCGAACGGGGCGCCGGCTCCGGCCTTTCGCGCGCGGCGGGCTGCGGCTAAAGCACCGGCCATGGTCTCGAAGCGTCCCCTCTTGTCCAGGCGGTGGGACACCGTGCACGAGGGGCGGGACGGCTGGCTCTTCCTCACGGGCGGCAGCAACAGCGTCATGGACCAGTACCGCGGCGGCCTGCGCCAATGGTGGGTCCTGCGCGGCTGGACCCGGCTGATCAAGGCCCGCGCCGCGCGCGCCGCCCGCCTCGGCATCCGGTGCGTTCACGTGATCGTGCCGGAGAAGCTGTCGGTCTACGATCACATGACGCGCGACCTGCCCTACGACCCGGCCAGGGCCTCGACCCGGCGCCTCGCCCGGCGGCTTGCCGGGGAGCCGTCCTACCTCGACCTCCTGGCCCCGTTCCGCGCCGCCCGCGACGGCCCGGAGCCGCTCTACCTCCGGACCGACACGCACTGGTCGGCGCACGGATGCCTGCTCGCCTATCGCTCGGTCATGCGGGCGGTCGCCGCCGTGCCGCCCGCCGACATCGGCACGCGCCCGGTCCACGGCGAGACCCGGGTGATGGACCTCGGCGACAAGCTCGCCGGCCGGCCGGCGGAGCACGTCGCCTTCGCGATGGTCCAGCGCGACGCCGTGCGCGTCGAGACCGGGGCGCTGCTCGCGGCCTACGAGGGGCAGGGACGCGCGCAGGAACTCCACGTCGGCGCCCACGCCGTGTACCGCAACGACAACCCGGCCGCCGACCCCCGCCGCGTCGTGCTGTTCGGCGATTCCTACGCCCACTTCGCGCCGATCCTGCTCACCGGGCTCCTGGCCGAGAGCTTCGCGGAACTGCACTTCGTCTGGTCGTCGAGCCTCGACTGGGCCTACATCGAGCGGGTCAGGCCCGACATCCTGCTGTTCGAGCTGGCCGAGCGCTTCCTCGCCCGCCTGCCCGCCGACGACTTCGACGTCGCCGCCGGCCGCAGGACGGGGCAGGGCGCAGCACCGTCCCCGCCGCCGATCGGCTGACCGTTCCCATCAGTCGATCGGCTGGACGGCGCCGGTCTCCTCGATCAGGCCGCCGGCCTGCGCGGTGAGAAAGCTATCCGGCGTGCAGCCGATGCCGACCAGCAGCACCAGGAGCACGGTGAGGCCGGCCAGCACCATCGTGACCCGGTCGGCGTGACGCCGCAGGGCATGGATCACGGCGCAGCCCCCGGTGAACACGGTCGCTTCGACGAGCGGCATCGCAAGGGCCATCGACATGGATTCGTGATGCTCCGTGCCTCGACGTCGCGGATCGCAGATCGCGCCGAGCAAGCGTCGGGCCATCCGGTTCGTGGACTTCCCGGCGGAGGTTGCAGGCGGCCTACGTTGCGTGAGAGGTTCCGGCGCGCGAAGGTCGACGAGATCGCCACCGTGCGCCGCCGCGACATGCACGGCATCGTCGGCCGCCTGAAAGACCCTTGCATGCGGCAATTGTCGGACGCCTTGCGGTTCTTCATCGCCGTGTAGACCGCCGTCCGCCGACGCACGGACGGACCTGGAAGAGAAGGGACCAACCCCATGGGATTGCTCGTCGAAGGCGTGTGGCAGGATCGGTGGTACGACACGAAGGCGACCGGCGGCCGCTTCGAGCGCAAGGCGTCCGCCTTCCGCAACTGGGTCACCGCCGACGGCGCGCCCGGCCCGTCCGGCGAGGGCGGGTTCAGGGCCGAGCCGGGACGCTACCACCTCTACGTCTCACTCGCCTGCCCATGGGCGCACCGCACCCTGATCGTGCGCGCCCTGAAGGGCCTGGAGGACGCGGTCTCGGTCTCGGTGGTCGATCCGCACATGGGGGCGGAGGGCTGGGTGTTCGGCGCCTCCCCCGGCGCCACGCCGGACCCCGTCAACGGCGCGTCCCGCCTCTACGAGGTCTACCTCGCGGCCGACCCCGCCTATACCGGCCGGGTCACCGTCCCGGTGCTCTGGGACAGGACGCGCGGCACCATCGTCTCGAACGAGTCGGCCGAGATCGTGCGCATGCTGAACGGCGCCTTCGGCGGCACCGGGCCGGACCTCTACCCGGAGGACCTGCGCGCCGAGATCGACGCGGTGAACGCCCGCGTCTACGACCGGGTCAACAACGGCGTCTACAAGGCCGGCTTCGCGACGGAAGGCGCCGCCTACGCCGAGGCTTTCACCGCCCTGTTCTCCGAACTCGACGCGCTGGAGGCCCGGCTTGCCCGGACGCGCTACCTCTGCGGGGACCGGCTCACCGAGGCCGACATCCGGCTGTTCACGACGCTGGTGCGGTTCGACGCGGTCTACGTCGGCCACTTCAAGTGCAACCGGCGGCGCGTCGGGGACTACGCGAACCTCTCCAACTACCTGCGCGACCTCTACGCCCTGCCGGGCGTGGCCGGCACGGTGAACCTCACGCACATCAAGCGGCACTATTACGAGAGCCACCCGACCATCAACCCGACCGGCATCGTGCCCCTCGGGCCGGACCTCGACTTCGCGGCACCCAACGACCGCGCCTCGCGCTTCGGCGCGTGAGGCGGTCTCGACGGATGCCGGCGGCCTCTTACATTCGCCCCATGACGACACGCCAGATCCTCCGCCGCCTCGCCCTCGCCGCCGCGCCGCTGGCGCTTGCCGGACCGGCCTGGTCCCAGGCCGCGGTGCAGCTCGACGGCACCTGCGAGACGCTCGTCATCGCCGGACAGGACGCGACCGCCGCGTGCAAGGGCGTGCTCGGCAACACCGCCGAGCGACGGCGGACGACCTTCGACTTCTCCACCGCGGACGGCCGCACCCTGAGCTTCAGCGGCACCGGCGCCCAGCAGGAGCGCACCGAGGACACCGACCCGCTCCAGCCGATCAACCTCGTCACCACCGGCACGTCGAGCGAGAAGGGCGTCGTGCGCAACCCGTTGCCCGCTGTCGGCGCCTGCCGGTTCTCGACGCCGGCACCGGGCCGGACCGCGATCACCTGCGAGGCCACGGCGTCCGACAGCCGCGCCTTTGCCGGGACCTTCGTGACGCAGGCCAAGGCCGCCCCCGGAGCGCCCGCGCAGTAGTGCCGTGGGCCCGGGGCCGGACTGGTCAGGCGCCGTGCCGAGTCCCATGTACCGGGTCCGACGAAGAAAGTTCCAAGGCCCGGCACCGCATGCTCAACGACACGCTCGCCACGGACGCCCCCCGGGGCACCGCGCCTGACCTCATCCGGGACACGACCACGGCCGGCTTCCGTCAGGACGTGATCGCCGAGTCGATGAACCGCCCGGTGCTGGTGAATTTCTGGTCACCGCGTGCACCGTCGAGCAGGACGCTCGCGGCCGTTCTGGAAACGATGGTCCGTTCGGCCGGGGGCAAGGTCGTGCTCGTGAAGATGAACGTCGACGAGCACCCGGCCGTCTGGGGGCAGATCGGCCAGCAGCTCGGCCTTCAGGGCGTTCCCGCCGTGGTCGCCATCGATCAGGGCCGGCCGGTCGACATGTTCGAGGGAGCACTGCCCGAGGCCCAGATCAAGGCGTTCTTCGATCGGTTGGCCGGTCCGAGTGAAATCGACCGGGTCATGGCCGAGGCCGCCCTCGCCCTCGAGGAGGGCGACCTTGCCGGCGCCTCCGAACTCTACGCCGCGGTCCTCGGGCAGCAGCCCGACAACGTCGCGGCGCTGGCCGGCCTCGCCAAGATCCAGCTCGACGCCGGCGAACTGGAGAACGCCAAGCAGGTGCTGGCGATGGTGCCCGAGGAGAAGGCGTCCGATCCGGGCCTCGCCGGCATCCGGGCGGCGATCGAGCTGGCCGAGCAGGCGGCTGCGCTCGGCGACCTTGCCGGCCTTCAGGCCGAGGTCGAGGCCGACGGGAACGCCCATCAGGCCCGGTTCGACCTCGCGCTCGGGCTCAACGCCCGCAACGAGCGGGAGAAGGCGGTCGATCACCTGATCGAGATCATCCGCCGCGACCGGACCTGGAGCGAGGACGGCGCGCGCAAGCAACTGCTCCAGTTCTTCGAGGCCTGGGGTCCGATGGACCCGGCCGCGATCCGCGGGCGCCGCAAGCTCTCGACGCTCCTGTTCGCCTGAGAGTGGTCCGACGCGGCGCCTGCCGGCTGCCATGTCGGCGGCCTGCCGCCTGAAGGCACATCGACGCAGAAGACGACGGATCGGCTCCATGAAGACCATGTGTTGGAGGCTCGCGTCAGGAAGGCCGGTGGAGACGCCATGAGTACGCATGCGGGCTACAAGGGGCCGGCCGACTGCCCGTCGGTGATTCCGATCTTCCCGCTGCCCGGCGCGCTGCTGCTGCCGCGGGGGCAGATGCCGCTCAACATCTTCGAGCCGCGCTACCTCGCCATGATCGACGACGCGCTGCGCACCGACCGGGTCATCGGCATCATCCAGCCGGATGCCGAGGGCGGAGCGTCGCCGATGAGCCCGAAGCTCTACCGTGTCGGCTGTGCCGGCCGCCTCACCCAGTTCGCGGAGACCGGCGACGGGCGCTACCTGGTCTCGCTCACCGGAATCAGCCGGTTCCGGGTCGAGAGCGAGCTGGCCTCGGCCAGCGCCTATCGCCGCTGCCAAGTGTCCTACGACGATTTCGCCGTCGACTTCACGGCGCGCGCCGGGGAGGACGCGGTGGACCGGGAGGGCGTGCTCAGGGCGTTGCGCGATTTCGTCGATTCGAACGACCTCAAGGTCGATTGGGCGGGGATCGAGGAGGCGCCGAACGAGGCGCTGGTCAACGCGCTGTGCATGATGAGCCCCTTCGGCGTGCGCGAGAAGCAGGCCATGCTGGAGGCCGCCGACCTGAAGACCCGCGCCGAGATCCTGGTCGCGGTCACCGAGATGGAGATGGTGCGCGGCTCCAGCCCCGAGTCGACGATGCAGTGACGCGGCGTCGTTCCTCCGCTACGAACCCGCGACCGCGCCCTGGAGACGACCGGACATGGAGCAGGACATCACCACCCAGGACATCGCCACCCAGGACCTGCCGCCCGTCGAGGCGACCCGCGTCGACCCGAAGCTCCTCGAACTCCTGGTCTGCCCACTGACCAAGGAGACGCTGGAATACGACGCCCGGCGCCAGGAACTGATCAGCCGCTCGGCCAAGCTCGCCTACCCGATCCGCGACGGCATTCCGATCATGCTGCCGGAGGAGGCGCGCGCGCTGACCGACTGAGGCGCGGGCCGCCGTCGCCATCGTTCGCAACGGGGGAACGCGGTCGCCTTTCCTGCTGGTCGATCTCGTGACGCCTGCCCGATGCCTTGGGCTCGACCGGATCTGCGCAGCGGGTGACGCGCATCACGACCCGGGCGCGACGCCCTCGCGCCATGCCGCGTCACCGAAGGCATCCGTCACCGTCGGGGGAGCACCTCTCGACTTGGGCTCCCTGGAGCGCCCCTTGCCCTCTCCCGCAGAGGGGAAAGGGAAGGACGCGCGGGTTACGGGTTACGGGGCGCGCCGCCCCCCGAACCAATCAGCCGGAAACCGTATCATACATCTTGAGACCGGTGCTGCGTGGATCGGGCGAAGCACTGCGCGGCCCCCTCTCCCAGGGGGAGAGGGCTGGGGTGAGGGGCGTGCCGTATCCGGTGCGTTCTCATCCCTCACCCTGTCCCTCTCCCGAACGGGAGAGGGGACCTGCGCTCTTCCCGGATCGCGTGGAGCGATGTGTGCATCCGCAAGCCCACGAGGGGGAATCGGCATGGGCTGGAGTTCCTGCGGAAGACTGTCGTGAACGGCAAAGCTTGAGCGAGGACAGATCAGCCGGTGCCATAGTCTCGCCGCTTCCGTCGATCACCTGACGTTCAGCGCGGATCGACGATACCGACGCATCCGCGCCGCGTCCTGGGCGGCGGTCGAACGAACATCCCCTCCGAGGTTGGCTGCATGTCGAAGACGCTCACGGTTCTTGCCCTCGCCGCCGGCCTGTCGCTACCGGCGGTCGCCGCGTCGGGCGCCTCGGAGCCGGGCGCCTACAACGGCACCTGGGCGGTCGAACTCGTCACCGAGAGCGGTCTGTGTAGCGCCCGCTACAGCTACGCGGTCGCGATCCGCGAGGGGCAGGTGCAGCTTGCCTCGACCGCCGAGCCCGGCACGCGGATGAGCGGCCGGGTCGGGCCGGACGGCACGGTGGGCCTGAGCGTGTCGAACGGCGGCGCCAGCGGCGCCGCCTCGGGGCGGCTTCAGGCGCAGGGCGGCGCGGGCACGTGGAAGGTGTCCGCGCTCTGCTCGGGCCGCTGGACCGCCCGGCGCAGCACAACCCTGACCGCGCAGGCGCAGTAGGCGGCGCTGGCAAGGGCGCGCCGCCCTACGCGGCGGCGAGCCAGGTGCGGGCCTCGTCGAGGCGGGCACGCTCGAACACCTTGATCTTGGCCGGCGAGACGAAGCCGAAGG
>NZ_CAXTBY010000078.1:0-19564 GCF_964242245.1 uncultured Methylobacterium sp.
TCGCCCGCCGCTGCGGGAAAACCAAGGCCAGCTTCTCAGCCTGCGTCGCCCTCGCATTCTTCATCATCAAATCCGTCCACACCGCCTAGCTGGTCCCCTACGAAATTGTCCGACCTGCCACCTTCTGCGTAAATCGCGCACGATAGCTGACAGACTGCGCTTCTCACGCAGATTAACGTCCTGCAACTGTGCTCAACATTCTACCCGCCGCGATTGTACGCGACAAATATTCGGAAGCTGCGCAGAATACGCAAGGAGGAAACGAGCATGCAAATTCCGATCAAGCGGTCCATCGAAGCGGTGCCCGGCGGCATGATGGTCGTGCCGCTGCTCGCCGGAGCCCTCATCGCGACCTTCTTTCCCGGAACCCCGAAGCTGTTCGGTTCCTTCACGGGGGCGCTCTTCTCCGGCGCGTTGACGATCCTGGCTGTTTTCTACGTCTGCATGGGTGCGAGCATCGACTTCCGGGCCACGCCTTACATCGTGAAGAAGGGCGGCACGCTCCTGCTCGTGAAGATCGGCATCGCCGTCATCCTGGGCCTGGTGTTCGGGCGGGTGCTCGGCGAGGCGCCCGTGGCGGCCGGCATGTTCGCGGGCCTCTCCACCCTGGCTGTCGTTGCCAGCATGAACGACACCAACGGCGGGCTCTACATGGCGCTGATGGGGCAGTACGGCCGTCCGCGGGACGTGGGCGCCTACACGATCATGTCGTTGGAGAGCGGGCCCTTCCTCACCATGGTGACGCTCGGCGTTGCGGGGCTGTCGGCCTTTCCCTGGCAGACGCTCGTGGGCGCGATCTTGCCGCTCCTCGTCGGCATGATCATCGGAAACCTCGACCGCGAGATGCGTGCTTTCCTGAGTCGGGCGATCCCGGTGATGATTCCGTTCTTCGCCTTCGCGCTCGGTGCCGGTCTCGACCTGTCGAAGGTCTGGCAGGCGGGCCTGCTCGGTCTCGCGATGGGCGTCGCGGTCGTGGTCGTGACGGGCATCCCGCTGTTCTTCGCCGACCGCCTGACCGGCGGGACGGGCGTTGCGGGCATCGCTGCAGCCTCGACCGCGGGCAATGGGGCAGCAGTGCCAGCCATCGTCGCCTCCGCCAACCCCGCCTATGCCGACGCGGCGGGCCCGGCGACCATCCTGGTTGCAGCCTGCGTCGTGGTCACGGCGATCCTCGTCCCACTCGCAACGGCGTGGGCGGCCAAGACCTTCGGTGACACCGCGGACGTCGAGGCCGAACTGCCGGCCGACGCGGACGTTCGGCCCGCCCCGCGCCTTGCCAGCCACTGACATGGCGGGCCGCTGGCTCATCCTCGCCGACGACCTGACCGGTGCCGCCGATTGCGCCATCGCGTTCGGCCGTCGGGGTCTTGCCGCAGCGGTGACCTGGGGCGACGCGACGCGTATCGAACCGGGACGACTGCCGGCGCTGGCCTACGACGCCGACAGCCGCGGCCTGCCCGCCGAGGCGGCCGCGCGGCGGCATGCCGAGATCCTCGAGCGGTTGCTCGAACCGGATCGAATCCTCTTCAAGAAGATCGACTCGACCCTCAGGGGGCAGCCCGCCGCCGAGACGGCCGCCGCGATCGCGTGCCTGAAGGCTGGAGCGGGCGCGGCCTTCGGGATCTGCGCACCGGCCTTCCCGGCGACCGGCAGGACCACGGTGGCGGGCCACGTTCACGTCGACGGCCGTCCGCTCGAGGAGGCGGAGGTCTGGCGCCGCGACCACACCTATGCCAGCGCAGACTTGGCCCTCGTCCTCGCCTCCGCCGGCATCAGGGTCGAGAAGGTCCCGCTCGCGGCGGTGCGCAGCCCCGACCTCGCATCCGCCTTCGCGCGCATCGCGGCGTCGGGCGATGTCGTCGCGGTCTGCGATGCGGAGACCGAGGCCGATCTCGGCCACATCGCGGCGGCGAGCTTGTCGACTGCGCCGACCGCCTTCTTCATCGGCAGCGCAGGGCTCGCCCACGCCCTCGCGGCAGTCGAGACGATGGTCCCCCGCGTTCCGGTTCGCATCCCGCCGACCGCGCGCGGCACCCTGTTCGTGGTGGGATCGCTCGCGGCGACCTCCCGCTCGGCCGCCCGTAAGCTCGCCGGGCGGGGATGCGTCGCCCACCTTCCGGTCTCGCCCGAGACGCTGCTCGGCGACCCGGCCGGCAGGGCGGCGCTCGCCGCGCGCGTCGCCGCGGTGATCGCCGCCGGCGATGATGCGCTCGTCGAGATCGCGATGGACGGCGCCCCCGACATGATCCTCGGCCCGCGATTGGCGCACGGTCTCGCCGACGCCCTCGATCCGATCGCGCGGCAGATCGGCGCCATCGCGGCGACCGGGGGCGAGACCGCCGCGGCCCTCCTCGCACGCTTCGGCATCCACGGTATCCGGCTCGTCGATGAGATCGAGCCGGGCGTCTCGCTGGGCCTGACGCTGGGGCGCCTGTCCGTCCCCGTCGCCACCAAGGCGGGCGCCTTCGGCGACGAGGACAGTCTCATCCGCATCGGCGCGCGGCTGCGCGCCGTCAGAACCGAAGGAAGCTTCTCATGACCCGTCCGACCATCGCGATCACCATGGGCGATCCGGCCGGCATCGGGCCCGAGATCATCATGAAGGCGCTCGCCCAGCCAGGCGTTCGCGCCATGTGCCAGCCCCTGGTGATCGGGGATGCCGATCGCCTCAGGCAGGCGGCCCGGATCGTCGGCTCCGAGATGCCGGTCGACGCCCTCGCCGAGGCGGGTGAGGCGAACTTCGCGCGCGCAACGGTTCAGTGCGTGGATCTCAAGGTCGTGCCCGCGGACCTGCCCTTCGGCAAGGTGTCGCCCGCGGCGGGCGAGGCCGCCTATCGCTACATCGAGAAGGCCGTTCAGGTGGTGCAAGCAGGGCAGGCGCAGGGTATCTGTACCGCACCGCTCTCCAAAGAGGCCTTGCACGCCGCCGGCCACAAGTTCCCGGGCCATACCGAGCTGCTCGCCCACCTCACCGGGACGCCGGAGGTCTCGATGATGCTGGTCTCACCCAAGCTCAGGGTGATCCACGTCACGACCCATATCGGCCTCGTCGACGCCATCGCGAAGATCGAGCCCGGTCTCGTCGAGCGCGTCATCGCGCGGGGCCACGGCGTCCTGGTGAAGGCCGGGATCGCCAACCCCAAGATCGGCGTGTGCGCCATCAATCCACACGCGGGCGAGAACGGATTGTTCGGTCGCGGCGAGGAGGCCGAGAAGATCGCGCCAGCGGTCGAGGCTTGCAGGGCCAGGGGCTGGGACGTGCGCGGCCCGCTGCCCGCCGACACGCTGTTTTTCCTCGCGGGCCGCGGCGACTACGACATGGTCGTCGCCATGTACCACGATCAGGGTCACGGCCCGATCAAGGTCCTGGGGCTCGAGGCGGGCGTGAACATCACGGTGGGCCTTCCCGTGATCCGCACCTCCGTCGATCACGGCACGGCCTTCGACATCGCCGGCACGGGAATCGCGGACGAGCGGAGCCTGATGGAGGCGCTGCGTCAGGCGGTCGACCTCGCGCCGAAGGCGCAGGCTGCCTGACGGCGCTAGGCTCACCGCCGTTTCCATCTGAACGCAGCGGACGGCGAGGAACTTGCTTGGCGAACCATCGTAGCGCCGACGGGCGGGATAGTCGTGCCCGATACCCCGAACCCATACGCGATGCGGGGTTCGATCAAGCAATACCCGCAGCCGCAATCCGAGGATCAGCCGCAATCCGTGCGCGGCCTCGCGCTCGACACGGTTCCGAAACTCGATCATAGCGAGGGAGTTCACACGGGCTTTCGAAGGGCCGCGTCGTCAACCATGAGGCACGTCCCTGGCCGACGTAATAGCGAGCGAAGGCAGGCGATTTTCAGTGCTCAACCAGACCTGGAGCCGTGCCCGATCCCGTTGGATTGGGTCACGTCCCTAAGTTCTTGTTTTGTCGCGCTCTCTGACGACGAACCGGCCTCTACTTCGTCGGAGTGCGCTCTAGATAACCGCTTTCGACGGCAGAATTGATCCTTTTTGCATCCATGAGCAGCGGGTCTTTCCCCACCCTTGTGAAGACGGTCTGCCCTTACTGCGGCGTCGGCTGCGGGATGGAGCTGCACGTCAAGGACAATGCGGTCGTCAAGGTCAGCGGGAACAAGGATCATCCTACGAATTTCGGCCGGCTCTGCACGAAGGGTGCGACGAGTGCGGCGGCGATCGGCGCCGAAGGGCGCCTCGACAGCGGCTTCGTCTGGGACGATCGGGTCCACGATCAGGTGCGCGTTCCGGCAGACGCGGCGATCGCCGAGACGGCACGCCGCCTGAGCGCCATCCGGGATGCGCACGGGCCGGATGCCCTGAGTTTCTACATCTCGGGGCAGATGTCGCTCGAGGCCCAATACCTCGTCAACAAGCTCGCGAAGGGCTACATCGGCACCAACAACGTCGACTCGAACTCGCGGCTCTGCATGTCGAGTGCGGCCTCGGGCTACAAGCTCTCCCTCGGCGCCGATGCGCCGCCCGGCTCCTATCAGGACATGGACCGGGCCGACGTGTTCTTCATCATCGGCTCGAACATGGCGGATTGCCATCCGATCCTGTTCCTGCGGGTGCTGGATCGGGTCAAGGCCGGCGCCAGGATGATCGTCGTCGATCCCCGCCGCAGCCCCACCGCCGCCAAGGCCGACCTCTTCCTGCAGATCAAGGCCGGCACCGACATCGCGCTGCTCAACGGTCTCCTGCACCTCCTGCGCGCGGCAGGCCATGTCGATCCTGCCTTCATCGCGGCCTACACCGAGGGCTGGGACGCGGTGTCGGACTTCATCGATGACTACACCCCGGCCCATGTCGCCGCGGTCACCGGACTGTCGGAGGCCGACATCCGCCGCGCCGCCCGGATGATCGGCGAGGCCGGCGAATGGATGACCCTGTGGACCATGGGCCTGAACCAGAGCGTGTTCGGCACCTGGAACACCAACGCCGTGATCAACCTCCACCTCGCCACGGGAAAGATCTGCCGGCCGGGGAGCGGCCCGTTCTCCCTGACCGGCCAGCCCAACGCCATGGGCGGCCGCGACATGGGCTACATGAGCTACGGGCTGCCGGGACAGCGGGCGATCGCCAGCGCCGAGGACCGCAGCTTCGTCGAGACGCTGTGGGACGTGGCGCCCGGCACGATACGCCCTGAGCCGGGACCGGATGCGGTGTCGATGTTCAAGCAGATGGCGGCCGGCGACATCAAGGCGGTGTGGGTGATCTGCACCAATCCGATCGCGACGGTTCCCAACCGCGCCAGCGTGATCGCCGGTCTGAAGGCGGCCGACCTCGTCATCGCTCAGGACGTGTTCCTCGATACCGAGACGAACCGCTACGCCGACATCCTGTTGCCGGGCGCCCTCTGGGCGGAAGCCGACGGGGTGATGGTCAATTCCGAGCGCAACATGACGTTGATGCAGCGGGCCGTGCCTCCGCCGGGCGAGGCGATGCCGGATTGGCAGATCATCACGCAGGTCGCCCGCGCGATGGGGTACGCGCAGGGTTTCCCCTACCAGTCCGCGGCGGAGGTGTTCGACGAGCTCAAGGGCGCGTGGAACCCGAAGACCGGCTACGACATCAGGGGGGCGTCGCACGCGCGCTTGCGGCGCACGCCCCTGCAATGGCCCTGTCCGCCGGACGACGCGGCCGACCGCCATCCCATCCGCTACATCAACGACGGCGTGAGTCAGACCCGATTCGTTGCCTTGGATGGGCGGGCACCCCGGCTCGCATTTCCGACGGCGAGCGGCAAGGCGCAGTTCCACGCGCGGCCGTGCCTCCCGATGCCGGAGATGCCGGACGAGGATTATCCGTTCTCCTTCAATACGGGCCGCTTGCCGCACCAGTGGCATACGATGACCAAGACGGGACGCATTCCAGCGCTCAACAAGCTCAACCCGAGTCCGTTCGTCGAGATCAATCCGCACGATGCGGCCGCGCTCGGCATCCGCGACAAGGATCGGATCGAGATCCGCTCGCGGCGCGGTGCGGCGACGCTGCCCGCCGTCGTGACGGAGCGTGTGGTGGCCGGCACCTGCTTCGCGCCGTTCCATTGGAGCGACGTCTTCGACGAGGACGCGGCCGTCAACGCCGTGACCGACGATGCCGCCGACCCCGTCTCGCTCCAGCCGGGCCCGAAGTACTGCGCCGTCGCCCTGACCCGCGTCACGGTCGCCGCGGAGCCGGTTCTTGAAACAGTCGGTTCGACGTTTGCTTTCGAGGGTAGGGGCGCCGGTCCCGGTATGGGCACCGGCGGGCCGGTCTCTCGAACCCCGGACAGGCTGGGAGCGTCCATGTCGCGAATCGAAGCGCTGACAAGTCTGCTCGGCGTGGGTCCGACGGCCGCTCCGGCGTCGACGGACGCGGAGCGAACCTATCTCGGCGGATTCCTGAGCGGCCTCCGGATCGCCGAAGGTCAGCCCAGCCGCGGCGTACCGGTTGTACCGCCGACAGCACCCCTCCAGCCGGCGACGCGATTGTGGCTCGACGGCGTGCTGGCCGGCCTGTTCAGCCGGGACGAGGCCGGCGTCGCGCCTCAGATTCAGTCCAGCGCGCCCGTCGAGGCGAAGCCGGCGGTCGCCATCGTATGGGCGTCGCAGACCGGGCGGGCCGAGGAGCTCGCCCAGCGTATGGCGGTGCGTCTATCGGATGTCGGCTGCGCCGTGCAGGCGTCCAGCATGGCCGATTACGCGACCGAAGACCTGGGGCGCGAGCAGACGATGCTGCTGGTCAGCAGCACCTACGGCGACGGCGACCCGCCGGACAACGGCATCGCCTTCTGGGAGGCCCTCAAGGCCCCGACTGCGCCGCGCCTCGACCACCTGCGCTACGCGGTCCTGGCCTTGGGCGACCCGAGCTACGACCGGTTCTGCGGCCACGGCAAGGCTCTGGATGCGCGGTTGCGCGAGCTTGGCGCCACGCGGATCGTCGATCGCGTCGATTGCGACCCGGATTTCGACGACGTGGCGAAGGCTTGGCTCGATGACATCGAAGGCCGTCTCGTCGTACCGGACTCGCCCGCGTCCGTGACCACGCAGGCGAGCGTCGCTGCCACGATGACGGCGCCGCCGGCGGCGCCAAATCGAAACAATCCCTATGCCGCGCGCCTGCGCGGAAACACGCTGCTCAACCCCGGCAGCCCGACCAAGGAGACGCGCCACGTCGTCCTCGGCCTGGAGAGCGGTCCGCTCGCCTACGAGGCGGGCGATGCGCTGGGCCTGTGGCCCACGAACGATCCGGCGCTCGTCGACGAGATCCTCGCCGTGCTCGGCTTGAGCGGCGACGAGGCTGCGGGCGACGATAGCTTGCGGACCGCGCTTCTCACGCGGTTTGAGATCGCCAAGCCGAACGCCGACATCCTCGCCATGATCGGCGACCGCACACGCGAGGGCGACCTCCGCACGCTCCTCGAACCCGACCGGAAGGACGCGCTCAAGGAATGGCTGTGGGGCCGTCAACTCGCGGATGTCCTGCACGCCTATCCGGTCAGCTTGTCCGCCACCGAGTTGCTGGCGGGGCTGAAGAAGCTGCAGCCGCGCTCCTACTCCATTTCGTCCAGCCCGAAAGCGCATCCGGACGAGGTGCATCTGACGGTATCCATCGTTCGGTGGCTTCAGGCGGAGCGGCCGCGCAAGGGCGTGTCCTCCGCGTTCCTGGCCGATCGCGCCCAGGATGGGCCGGTGCCGGTCTTCGTACAACGGTCGGCCGCGTTCAAACCTCCGAGCAATCCCGATATCCCGATGATCATGGTGGGACCCGGCACGGGTGTGGCCCCCTTCCGCGCCTTTCTGCAGGATCGTGCCGCGACTGGAGCGCAGGGCAAGAACTGGCTGTTCTTCGGTGAACAGCACGCGGCCAGTGACTTTTATTATCGTGATGAACTCCAAGGTCTGCGAGATCGAGGCCTGCTGACGCAGCTAGACCTCGCATTTTCCCGCGATCAGGCAGAACGCATCTACGTTCAGGACCGGATGATTCAGCACGGACGCGCGCTGTTCGAATGGCTTGAAGAGGGTGCCCATTTCTACGTGTGCGGCGATGCGAGCCGCATGGCGAAAGATGTCGAAGCCGCACTCCGAACCGTTCTTGAGACGCATGGAGGATTATCCAACGAAGCAGCAGTCGCTTATGTTCAGAAACTTGGATCTGATAAGCGTTATGTTCGAGATGTCTATTAGTAAAACTACGAGGGGTCAAATTTTTATAGAAACGATAAGGCTTTGACTGTTGAATCAGTTTGAGCCGTGGCGACCGTGACGACTTAGAGATCTGGTCAAGCACCGGGTTTGAGGAATCAAGCTCGCTGAAGGTCGGCTCCGGTTCGCCGCCGATACGGCCGCAAGGATCAAAGGGCAGGTCTGCTCCGCCATCGGCCTGTCAAACCGCGGCAAGCATGGCCGCGTCGTCCACCTCCGCCCGCATCCAGATCGCGGTGTCGTGAAACACCGCACCACCCGCCGGCAGGGCGGCCTCGTCAGACGTCAGCACATTGATGCCGTGGCCGGCGCCGCCGAAGGATGCCGCGGGCCAGATGCTCTCCACCACCACGGTGCCCGGGGTCTGTCCAGGCACGTAATGGGCGTGCAGCACCACCTCGCCGCGGCTGTTTCCCAGGCGGGTGAGCGCACCGTCGGCGACCCCGAAGCGGGCGCCGTCTTCGCGGCAGATCAGCGCCTGAGGGCGGCCTTCGCGCTTGCGGGCGTTGGGTGTCTCCGTGAAGGTGGAGTTCAGGAATTGCCGCGCCGGGGCGGCCACCAAGCGTAAGGGGCGCTCCGCGGTCGCGCCATCGGTCAGCGGCAGCCAGTCGGGCAACGGCGGCAGCCGGCCTTCCGTGTCCCCCAGCGCCCGCCAGTCGGCCCGGAAGCGGAACTTGCCGTCCGGGTGGGCGAACCCATCCAGGAAGTGCGCGGTCCGGAACGGCACCTGCACGTCCAGCCAGCGCCGTGCCGCCAGCGCCTCGGCCGAGGGATAGCCGGACGCGCGTAGCGTCGCATCCGCCAGCTCCAGCCCGGTCATCGCGAAGGTGGGGTCGGTGAGGCCGAAGCGCTGCGCCAGCGCGCAGACTAGGTCATGGTTGGAACGCGCCTCGCCGGGCGGGTCGATCACGGCTAAGCCGATCTGGAGATGGCTGTGCCCGCCGGCCTGGTAGATGTCGTCGTGCTCGAGGAACATGGTCGCCGGCAGCACGATGTCGGCGTAAGCCGCCGTCTCCGTCATGAAGTGCTCGTGCACGACGGTGAACAGGTCGGAGCGCATCAAGCCCTGGCGAACCCGGTTGCTGTCCGGGCAGACGGAGGCCGGGTTGCCGCTCTGCACGAGCAAGGCATGGACGCCGGGGCCGCCCTGCAACGCGGCCGGGTCACCGGTGAGGATGCTACTGATGCGGCTCATGTCCAGTTCGCGGACCGCGGGATCGCGGAGCGCAGTGCCCTCGATCAGCGACTTGTCCCAGGTGTAGATGCCCTTGTTGCTGAACAGCGCTCCGCCGCCCTCGTGCCGCCACTTGCCGGTGACGGTGGGCAGGCAGGTCACGGCGTGCATCGACGCCGCCCCGTTGCGCCCGCGGGTGAAGCCGTAGCCGCAGCGGATGTAGGCGCGCGGCGTGGCGTTGTAGAGCGTCGCGAACGCCTCGATCTCGGCGACGGAGAGACCGGTGATCGCGGCCGCCCAGTCCGGTCCGCGCGAGGCCAAGTGCGCCTCAAGTGCCGCCGGGTCGTCGGCGTACGCGGCCATGTAGGCGCGGTCGGCATGGCCGTCGCGGAAGGCGCAGTGCATGACCGCGCAAGCCAGGGCGGCGTCGGTGCCGGGCCGGACGGCCAGGTGCATGTCGGCCGCCGCGGCGCTGCCGGTGCGGTAGGGGTCGATCACGACCAGCTTCGCGCCCCGCTCCTTCCGGGCGCGGGTCACGTGGGCCATGACGTTGACCTGGGTGGAGACCGGGTTGGTGCCCCACAGCACGTTCAGGTCGGCCAGCGCCATCTCCCGGCTGTCGGAGCCGGTGACCCGGCCGCACCCCGCGGTCCAGCCGGCCGTGGCGATCGTGGAGCAGATGGTGCCCTTGCGGCCGGACCAGCGCATGGCGTGGCGGAGACGGAACACGCCGTCCCGGTGGACGAGGCCCATCGTGCCGGCGGAGCTGTAGACCCACGCCGCCTCGCTGCCGTGGCGCGCGGTCGCCTCGGTGAAGCCGGCCACGACGCGATCCAGCGCCTCGTCCCAGCCGATCCGGGCAAACGCACCGCTGCCCTTCCGGCCGGTGCGCAACAGGGGGTAGAGCACGCGATCCGGGTGGTGCACGCGCTCGGCGTAGCGGGACACCTTGTTGCAGATCACGCCTGCGGTGTACGGGTTGTCCGCCCCGCGCACCGTTCCGATCGTTGCACGGTCCAGCACCTCGATGTCCAACGCGCAGGTGCTGGGGCAGTCGTGCGGGCAGACGGAGGGGCGGGTCTCGCGCATCGGGCGCCAATCCTTGTCGGGCAACACGCGTCGATCGTATCCATACCTCCCCCGAATGGCGAGTGAAGACAGGTCGTTCCCAATCACCGGGTCTCCTGTACGGCAGGGAGGTCATCGACGCCGACAAGTACTGCGGCGCCGAGGACGGCGTGCCCGACTTATGGCTTCAAGGAAGGCTGAGGGCGCTCCCACGGTGTCTCAAGTCATCAGGAGCGAGCCCACGACCGGCAGCCCTGTGGGCTGTCGAGGTCCTGGATCTGCCTGCCAAGCTGGGACACTCCGCTTCAATCCTGGGATGGTCTCATGGACGCGCTCCGAGGGGACATTCGCGCGAACGGATGGTATCGCTGCCGAAGCAACGCGGAGCACCGCATTGAAGGACCGTGATGCTCGCTGCCTGGACCGAAGAGCCAGCCACCTCGGGACGGCGCTCGCCGTGCGCCGGTGATCTGCGTCGATGTCTCGACGATCAGAAAGCCGCAAGCCTTCGAGAGGGATCGCCTGCGCTCAAGGAGCGCCTGCGTGACCTCCAAGCGCTCAAGGGTGCGGTCCTGGCCTACAGGGATCGCTTCGTGGACGCGGTGTCCGCGGATTTCGGCCATCGCTCGCGACAGGAAACGAGCTACCTCGACATCCTGCCCGTCGTCACGACCATCGGCTACCTCCAACGCAACCTCGCGCGGTGGATGCGACCGGAGTCACGGCGCGTCGCCTTCCATTTCCGGCCCGGACGGGCGCGGGTCGCGTATCAACCCCTCGGCGTCGTCGGAATCATCTCGCCCTGGAACTACCCGATCGTTCTGGCGCTCACGCCCCTGGCCACGGCCCTGGCCGCAGGGAACCGCGTGATGCTGAAGCCGTCCGAGGTCACCCCGCGGACGTCCGAACTGCTGGCCGCGATGTTGGACGAGGTTTTTCCTGCCGAGCGGGTCGCGGTCGTCACGGGCGACGCCTCGGTCGCGGCGACCTTCGCGAACCTGCCCTTCGACCATCTCATCTTCACCGGAAGCACGTCGGTCGGTCGCGCGGTCATGCGGGCCGCAAGCGACAACCTCGTACCCGTCACACTGGAACTCGGGGGCAAGTCGCCGGCCATCGTCGAGCGCGGCACGTCGCTGCGCCGGGCGGCGCACGGCATCGCCTTCGGCAAGCTCGCCAATGCCGGTCAGACCTGCATCGCGCCCGATTACGTCCTGGTGGCGCAGGAGGAGGTAGAGGGATTTACTGCCGCCTTCCGCCGGGAAGTCGAACGCTTCTATCCGCAGATCGCGACCAATCCCGATTATGCGACGATCGTCAACGACCGCCACCATGCCCGATTGAGAGGCCTCCTCGACGATGCCCGCGCGAAGGGCGGCCTCGTGCAGGAGATCGGCTCGCGCGACGACGGCAGGCCGCCGCTGCATCCCCGCACCTTCCTGCCGACCCTCGTGACGCGCCCAACCGACGCGATGAGCCTGATGCAAGAGGAGATTTTCGGTCCCATCCTTCCTATCGTGCCTTACGCGACGCTCGACGAGGCGATCGCGTTCGTGAATGCGCGTGCGCGGCCCCTGGCCCTGTACTTTTTCGGCTCGAAGGGGCGGGCACAGGCGGAGGTTCTCGCCCGGACGATATCCGGCAACGTCACGGTCAACGACACGCTCCTGCATTACGCACAGGACGACCTCCCCTTCGGAGGCGTCGGCGCGAGTGGCATGGGCGCCTACCACGGTCACGAGGGCTTCAAGGCGCTGAGCCACGCCAGAGGCATCTTCGTCCAGCCACGACTGAACGCGTCGGACGTTGTCCGACCGCCATTCAGAGCCCTGTTCGAACGCGTGATAGCTCATCTGCTTCGCTGAGATTCCGACCTGAGCAGAGATCGCGCCTCCCTAGAAACTGGGCGGCGATCACCCACCCGGCGCCCGACTGGGGACTGGTTCAGGAGATCCTCGGCGAGGTGCACATGCGCTCGCACCGCGTCGGCCGGTCGAGCCGGGCCGCATGGTGTCCGCGTGCCGGGCCCCGCATCCTGTTCGGGCGGCTCGTCGCGGCCTTCGTGCCGCGCGGCCCCGTGGAGCTGGACGACACGATCGAGCGGCGCAGGGGCCGGCGCATCCGGACCCGGGGAATCTCTCGCGATCTGCGCTGGATGAGCCTGATGCGGCTCGCCCCCGTCCCGTGGGCCGGTCGGGTCTGGGCGGTGCCGTTCCCGACCGCCCGCGTCGCCTCCGAGCGCACTCGGCCGGTGCGCCCCTGGCTGCCGGGGCGCGACCGCGTGCGGGTCGGCGACAGCGGGTTCCCGGTAGAATTGCACCAGCCGCTCCTCCAGCGGCCGGGTCCGGTCGCGGATCAGGGCGTCCCAGTCCAGGTTCCAGCGGCTGACGAAGACCTCGTGATAGACGCGCTCGATCAGCGCTTCCGTGGTGGGGATGTCGCGGAAGATCGCCGAGTGGGTGATGCCCACGCGCTTGGCGCGTTCGCGGGTCTGCCCCTCGAAGCCGTGCCCGGCGAAGAAGCGCGTCGCCGCCTCGACGATCTGGCGCTCGCGCACGACCCCCGGCAGGTGGCGGCGCTTGCGTGGCTGCGGCGCGTCCGAAACCCCTTCCGCCACGCCCTGCCGCCTCGGGCCGATGGATGCCGCTGACGAGCGGGGCAGCCTAAGCATCATTCCGCGAAGTGTCCTGCGGTTCGCGGTCGAAAATGATGCGGCAACAAAGAGATCTAACTCCTTATGTGGTCGCATTGTCTTCACGCGAGCCGGCATCCACCTTGCTGGAAAATGTTCTAGAAGCCACGCTACACGAGGGGCGGGAAGAGTCCGAAGCCATCGGATAAGGAGAGCTTGAGAGCTCCTTGCCGAATGCCCGCGGTGCGGTCGCCGCCCGCGCGTGCGGCGCTCGAACGGACGGTCCGTGCGGGGGCAGGCTCGCAGCGTCACGTTGCGGGGCGCCGGCCCGCGCGCTAACCCCACCGGCCATGCGGTATTACCTCGGCCTCGCCACCACCTTCCACGATCCGGCGCTGGCCCTCGTCGGGCCCGACGGCGCGGTGCTGTTCGCGGAAGCGGCCGAGCGCGTCCTGCAGTACAAGCGCGCGCCGAACTGCGAGCCGGACCCGGCGACCCGCATGGTCGGGCTGCTCGCCGCGTACGTGCCGCGGGGCTCCGAGCTCGTCGTCGCCTCGACCTGGGGTCCGCAATTCTCCGAGTTCCTCGACGGTCAGGCCCGCGCGGGCGCCTTCACCCTGGAGGCGCTCGGCCGGCACGCGCCGGTCCTGAACCGCTCCTTCGTGCCCGAGCGGGCCGAGCGCGTCTTCATCGCCGAACTGGCGCTCGCCCAGGCGCGGGCCGGTTACGGCACCCTGCTGGCGCTGGATCAGGAGACCCGCGGCCACGGCGGAGCGCCGCGGGCGGCCATCGTCCGGCAGCGGCGCTTTGCCCACCACCTCACCCACGCGGCCTACGCCCTGTGGGGCAGCCCGTTCTCCGACGCGACGGCGCTCGTCGTCGACGGCATGGGCGAGACCGGGGCGGCGGCGCTCTACCGGATGGCGGCGGGCCGCATCACCGAGGTACGCCGCCACCGCGGTCGCGGCTCGGTCGGCTTCCTCTACGGCCTCGTCACGGATCTCGCCGGCTTCGACCAGATCAAGGGCGAGGAGTGGAAGATCATGGGGCTCGCCCCTTACGGCCGCACCGACCCGGATCTCACCGCGCTGCTGCGCCGACTCTTCACCGCGGAGGGCGGCCGCCTGAAGTTTGCCGACGATACCACCGTCCGGGCCGTCGTCGCCGAGATCCTCGCGCGGCGGCCCGCGGACGCGACCGAGACCGGCTGGGCCGACCTCGCCCGCAGCGGCCAGGACATCTTCTGCGAGCTGATGGACGTTCTGGTGGCCGAGGCGTGGGCGCTGGCGCCGCACGAGAACCTCGTGATCGCGGGCGGCTGCGGCCTCAACTCGTCCTACAACGGGCGCGTGCTCGCCCGCTCGGGGTTCTCGCACCTCCACGTTCCCTCGGCGCCGGGCGACGACGGCAACGCAATCGGCGCCGCGTGGCTGGCCTACGCCGAGGACCATCCGGACTGGACCGGCCCGGCGCCGCAGGCCCGCCCGCTCACGCCCTATCTCGGCTCGCACGTATCGACTGCGCCGATGGAGCGGCTGGCCGAACAGGAGCCGCGCGCCCGGCGCCTCGGCCACGAGGCCGTCACGCGGGAGGCCGCCGAGGTCCTCGCTGCCGGCGGCCTCGTCGGCTGGGTGCAGGGGCGGGCGGAGTTCGGCCCCCGTGCGCTCGGCAACCGCTCGATCCTGGCCGATCCCCGGCCCCCGGGTGCCAAGGACGCGCTCAACGCCAAGGTGAAGTACCGCGAGGCGTTCCGCCCGTTCGCGCCCTCGATCCTGGCGGAGGCTGGGCCGGACTGGTTCGAGGACTACGCCGACAGCCCCTACATGGAGCGCACGCTGGTCTGGCGCGAAGGCGTCCGCGACCAGGTGCCCGCCGTGGTCCACGCCGACGGCACCGGCCGGCTCCAGAGCGTGACGCGCGCGCGCAACCCCGCCTACGCCGCGCTCATCGCGGCGTTTTCCGAACTCAGCGGCGTGCCGATCCTCCTGAACACCAGCTTCAACGTGATGGGCAAGCCGATCCTGCACACGGCCGAGGACGCGATCCTGATGTTCTACACCACCGGCCTCGACGCGCTGGTGGTGGAGGACTGGATCGTCGTGAAGTAGCGGGCTCAGATCAAGCCATCGAGGGACTTGGGCACCGCCACGGGCACGAGGTCGGCGTACGCGTCCGGCTGCTCCGCCCGGCTGATCCAGGCGCAATCGAGTCCGAACGCCGTCGCGCCCGCGATGTCCCAGCGGTTCGAGGAGCAGAACAGCACCGCGCCGGCCTCCACCCCGAGCGCGTCGAGGGCGGTGGCGCCGGCGCGCGGTAATCACCCACGCCGTTGCGCAGGTGTCATTTTGCCGATTCCCTCGTGGGATGGGCCGCAGCGATCTTGAGCGGTTGAGCCGCGAGGCGCTGATTGAGCTGGTGCTGCAGCGTCCTTGGACGACCTCGCCCACCTCGTCGAAGCCGCCCGCGACGGATGGCAAGGAGCCACGCGGGTAGGCCAAGTCCAGCGGGACCAAGCCCGGCGGGGCCAAGCCGGGCCACGAAGGCCGCAGCCGGAGGATGAGCGCGGATCCCGACGTGGTCGTCGATCATCGTCCCGAGCCCTGCACCTGCTGCGGCGGTCGGCGGCACGCCGACCTTCCGGCCGAGACCATCAGCGTGTGCGGGCCGGTCGACCGGCCCGCGGTCGCACCGGTCGTGAGGCCGCATCGGCGCCTGGCCGTAGGCTGTCCGTCCTGCGGCACGCGGGTCGTCGCACCGCGGCCGGAGGTGGCACGCGCCGAGAGCGCGTCACCGGTCTGGCCGCTTCGACCCTGGCGGCCAAGCGCCGGACGCCGGAGCGGCGGTGGGCCGAGATCCTATCCGCCCCGAGCCGTTGCGAGCTGATCCAGCGCTCCAGGCGCAAGATCGGCCGCGCCCGCGCCCGGCTTCTGGTCTTCCTCGATCATCCCGGCAGGGTCGAGGTCACGAACAACGGCTGCGGGCGACGACTGCGCCCAGCCGTCGTGCAGCGGACAGTGACCCACGGAAGACCGCGCGATGTGAGCCGCGCACGGCGAGGCGGCCGTCCGCACCGTCGTCGACACGGCACGCCTCACCGGCGCCAGCCCCGGCGCCACAATCCTCAGGATCGTCGGCATCTGAGCCAACACCCTCTCACGGCCGGGGATAATTACGATGCTCGGCCGCTGCGAAGGTTAAAGATTTCCGAGTCTCTGCCTCAATCGACTTATCAAACCTTGTTTTCTGTAGATAACAAGTTCCCTCGAACTAGATACGGTGGTAATATTCATTAAATCAATCTTCATGACCCTACATCCCAGACGTCTCTCATCAATAGTTTGACCGCTTGACGCAGGCTTAGAAAGTTTTTGCACTTGTACATATAATTCTAAAGAATTGTCATTTCCAAAATCATTTGCTGTTGTCAAGAATGCGAAGGTGCATCTCCTATTTCTGTAATCGCAGATTTTACTGACGTGGTGTGCCGATGCAGTGTAAATATCTATCGCATTTTTATCTCCCCGAGCAACTAACACTTCGATGTCAATAGAAACATTTATATTGTAATTGGAGAAGGGGTTCTTTATCTTTAACGTCGCCACGCGCTCCTTGCTCCACGTGCCACTCCCTTCAAAATCGTGCCAGCCTGTGTGAAGCAAAGGTTTTAGGAGCGCGCCTTCCGACGTGAGTAATTCCTTGCTTGATTTGCGCGAACTAGCCGTGAAATTCGAGAGTGCGGCTTTCTGTGACGCCACCACCTGGGCTTCCTTAGCGGCCTGCCTCGTCCAGCGACCGACGGGCGCCAACGTCCTAGACCAGAGCAGGTCGTCGAGGGCGGTGGTTTGATTGTCGGTAAACGTGGCATCAAACCTGTCATCGGACAAGCGTTGCTTGAGGATCGAGCGGAATTGCTTCGGATCGTCGCTGATATGAACATTTGGAAAATCCATATACGTTTCGTATCCTCGGAACGCTCGCGTCGTTGCAATAATCGGCTTCCTGCTATACAGCGCTTCCGCTGTCTTTAAGTTCGTCCCACCACCAGAAATGATCGGAAGGATGATGGCTCGTGACAAATTGAAGAAGGTGCTCAGTACCCCGCTATCCTGATTGTTAAGCATGAGCAGCCTCGGTAGCACCAAGCCGCGGCTTCTACGAAAATAAGACCCATTCTGCAGTAAATGGCATACGCCGCCAATCATCGCAATTTTCTCATTGGGTGCCATGAAGCTCAGGTCCTCTCCGAGCATCGCGGCAAATCCTTCGGCGTTCGGCGGATGAGCTGAACCCACAAACAGGGCGATGGCCGAATGACGAAGAAAGTTTGCCCAATATTCCTGGCCACTAGGCTGCTGCATAGGCCACACGCCATTCGGCGCGAGCAAAACTGATTTGCCAAATGTTTCGAAGTGTTTGGCGTCGGAAGCGCTCACAGCCACGATGCCGTGCGCATGCTTGCACAGATCGTTCTCAAGGTCTTCAACTTCGCGCGTGAGGCGACTGCGAGCCTTGTCATCCCATTCCGCAGCTGTGGCGTCTGTCAACCGAAATTCGACGTTCTGAGAGCCATATACAACGGTGGTATGTTTTTGCTTGTTGACTTCAAGATATTCTTTTATGATAGGCCAGAGCCATGGCTGTTCCAGCCAAAAGACATCTGCCTCAAATTCGTTTAGAGCTGCTTCTAGTTCAGCATATTTATCTTTGTCTTTATCGAACAAAGTGCAGGCATGCACGTCTGCCCTAAGCTTGTTTTCATGTAAGTGCGTTTGCATTGACAGATCAAGTGGAAATGACAGCTCTTCTTCATGTATGTTTTCGCAATCAGATGTGTGTACGGATACATGCTTGATTTGAAAACCATCGCGGCGAAGCGTATCATGGATTGCGTTCAAGCGTATCTGACCACCATGCAGCAGTTTGATGGTCCGATATGTTGAGAAGGTCACAATTTTCATTGATTTATGACATCCAGTCATTCGGCAGCGCGTCAAGGTCTGCTTTGAACTTAGCAATCGCCATAGACCACGTTTCGATCTGATAATTCTCTTGAATATATTTTTTCTTTGAAGAAATAATATTGGGGTCTGTGATGTAACGAGCTATTGTTTTTTTCCAGCTGACGTAATCATAAGGATCTATCAGATCGCAAAATGTGCCAGCAACCTCAGGCATTGATGATGAGCTGGAGGATATGCACGGCGTACCACGTGCCAAGCTTTCTGCTATAGGAAGTCCCCACCCTTCGTATAGCGATGGATAAATGCTGAACATGGCGTTGGTGTAGAGCCACTCCAGCTCTTTGTCAGTGACGTTACTAAGTATGCTGATCTTTTCAGGATGTAATTTCGGACAACTTTCAATACTGGTCACAAGATTTTCCATATTCCAACCCTCGTTTCCTACAAAGATCAGCTTTGGTAGATTCAATCCCTCCTGTACTGACAGCTGCCTCCATATATCGAACAACATCTTATGATTTTTACGTGGTTCAATCGTACTTACGTATAGTACAAATTCGTTTTTATGCAAGCCGAAGTTGCTTGTTTTGTTTCCTTGCGCTATTGGAATATCGCAACCTAAATTGATCTTACGTACTGGTGGAATTCTTGATATTTGTAGTTGTCCTGCGTAAGTGATGAAATCAATTTTTGTGCTTTCAGATATTGCGTAAATAACGTCCGCAGTCCACGCGGCGTCCATGATGAATTTCGGAAATAAAATGTCCATTCCTGGAACACAGTATTCTGGCATTAAGATAGGTATCACATCGTAAATAACTTGCACGAGGCGGATGCGCTGCTTCTTTTTCTTCAGATAGATGGCACTGAGGAAATCGATGTCCCACTGTAGTCCCGCACTGATCAGGGTGTCTTTGTCCGCGAAAATGAAGAGCGCATTAAATTCAGGTGCATCGGCCGCCTTCGACTGTGCCACGCCTTCAAATTCCGGAAACATCGAAATAATTTGTAATCGAGTGACCCTGCGAAAGTCCTGACCTTCTCTATCGAAGTATATGAGTTCGACATGATGGGTATCAGCGTTCAAAAGCAAATATCGGGCTATTTCACGCTCAGTTCTGACAATTCCAACGGCATTCTTATCCGTCCATCTAAGCGCTGTCGAAATATCGACAACAGTTCGCATTACAATACCTCCATATATATCTCGCTACAGCGCTGATGCTAGCTGCCCATCTCAGGCGACATCGAATTTTCATATGCGCCGAACGACAAACGTCGATGTTGCAATGCCATACCGGTTTGGCTTGTAGGGTGCAACCGTTCCATATGTGGCACTCATCGTCCGCTTGGTTTTGCGCCACGGGCACCCTGATACTGACATGATGCGCGTTCGGTGCGCTATGAAGGGTATCCTGTGAACCACGGCGATGCCGGCTGACCATACAGCAAACACGATACCGTCGTCAGCATCCTTAGAGCCTGTTTGAGGTCCTCCGCCGGCCGCCCCCATCTGTCTCGTGTGCAA
>NZ_CAXTBY010000079.1:0-19371 GCF_964242245.1 uncultured Methylobacterium sp.
CATGCCCAACGGCCACATCATCGTCGCGGACGACGACGCCGCCATCCGCACCGTCCTGAACCAAGCGCTGTCGCGGGCGGGCTACGAGGTCCGCTCCACCGGCAACTGCGCCACCCTCTGGCGCTGGGTGGCGCAAGGGGAGGGCGACCTCGTCATCACCGACGTGGTGATGCCCGACGAGAACGTGTTCGACCTGCTGCCCCGCATCAAGCGGGTGCGGCCGGAGCTGCCGGTCATCGTCATGAGCGCGCAGAACACCTTCATGACCGCGATCCGCGCCTCGGAGCGCGGCGCCTACGAGTACCTGCCCAAGCCCTTCGACCTGAAGGAGCTGATCGCCATCGTCGGGCGCGCGCTCTCGCGCCCCCGCGGCACCGTGCCCGCCGCGTCCGCGCCCGACAACGAGGACATCCCGCTGGTCGGGCGCTCACCGGCGATGCAGGAGATCTACCGGGCGCTGGCGCGCCTGATGCCGACGGACCTGACCGTGATGATCACGGGGGAATCCGGCACCGGCAAGGAACTGGTGGCGCGCGCGCTCCACGATTACGGGCGCCGGCGCACCGGCCCGTTCGTGCCGGTCAACATGGCCGCGATCCCCCGCGACCTGATCGAGTCGGAGCTCTTCGGCCACGAGAAGGGCTCGTTCACAGGCGCGCTCCAGCGCTCGGCCGGCCGCTTCGAGCAGGCGGAGGGCGGCACGCTGTTCCTCGACGAGATCGGCGACATGCCGATGGAGGCCCAGACCCGCCTGCTGCGCGTGCTCCAGCAGGGCGAGTACACCACGGTCGGCGGCCGCGTGCCGATCAAGACCAACGTCCGCATCATCGCAGCCACCAACAAGGACCTGCGCATCTCGATCCAGCAGGGGATTTTTCGCGAGGACCTCTTCTTCCGGCTGAACGTGGTGCCCCTGCGCCTGCCGGCGCTCCGCGAGCGCTCGGAGGACGTGCCGGACCTCGTCCGCCACTTCTTCATCCAGGTCGAGCGCGAGGGCCTCACGCGGAAAATGCTCGACGGGGAGGCGATGGAGCGGCTGAAGCGCTACCGCTGGCCCGGCAACGTGCGCGAGCTGGAAAACCTCGTCCGGCGGCTCGCCGCCCTCTACCCGCAGGAGACCATCACCGGCCCGGTGATCGAGGCCGAACTCGACACCCTGCCGCTGACCCAGCCGCTCGCGAACGGCGGCGCGAACGGCCGGAAGGCGGGATCGGACAACGAGAGCCTCTCCAGCGCCGTCGAGCGGCACCTGTCGGATTACTTCTCGGGCTACCGGGATACCCTGCCGCCGCCCGGCCTCTACCACCGCATCCTGCGCGAGATCGAGGGCCCGCTGATCGGCGCGGCGCTGGCCGCCACCCGCGGCAACCAGATCCGCGCCGCGGAGCTGCTGGGCGTCAACCGCAACACCCTGCGTAAGAAGGTGCGGGACCTCGATCTTCAGGTGTTCCGCACCGCGCGGTAGGCCGAGCGTCTCCCTCCGCTCAGGGTTGCCAGCCCATCCGATCCACCACGGCGCCGGTGATCGCGGCGACGATGCGCTCGCGCTCGGTGCGCGAGGCGGCGAGCCGCGCCCGCGCCGCTGCCAGCACCGCGGGCGGCGCGGTCTCGGGCGTACCGGCGTCGAAGGGCGGCGCGGGCGCGTACTCGATGGCAAGCTGAACGCCTTGCGCCGCCTCGATCCCGGCAAGCTCGGAGACCACCGTCAGGGCGAAGTCGATGCCGGCGGTGACGCCGCCGCCGGTGATGAGATGGCCGTCGCGCACCACGCGCGCCCGCACGGGCGTCGCGCCGAAGGCCGCGAGCAGGTCCAGCGCGGCCCAGTGCGTCGTGGCACGCCTGTCTCGGAGCAGCCCGGCCGCACCGAGCACGAGGGCGCCGGTGCAGACCGAGGTGACGTAGCGCGCCCGCTCCCCGCGGGCTCGCACGAAAGCGAGGGCGGCCTCGTCCCGCATCAGCGCGTTCACGCCGATGCCTCCGGGCACGCACAGCACGTCGAGGTTGGGGCAGGCGGCGAAGGTCGTGGTCGGCGTCAGCGGCAGGCCGGTGGCGCTCGCCACGGTGTCGAGGCTCGCGCCCACGAGATGCACCTCCGCACCGGGCAGCGAGGCGAACACCTCGTAGGGCGCGGTGAGGTCGAGCTGCTGCACACGCGGGAAGACGAGGAGGCCGATCCGGATGGTCATGGGCGATACGTCCCGGGATGGACCGCGGATGCAAGCCGGCGCAGCGCGCCGCTGCGGGGAGAGAACGGCCCGACGATGCGTTCATAGCCCTCGGTTCGCTCCCGGCGAAGCCCCTCCCGAAACACGCGGGAAAATTTGACTTTCCCGGCCCGATCACCGACACGGCCGGCCGGCGCCGCGGGGCATCCCGCAAGCCTCCTCGCGGCCCGTCCGCGTGCGCCGCATCCCGCTCCGGAGCCGCCCATGAACCGCCTCGCGGCCGCCCCGATGCCCGCGCGATGACCAGCCTGTCCGCCGGCCAAGTGGCGCGGAACGCCGGCCCCGATCTCCTCGAGCGGCTGGCCGCGTCGGCCTCCGCGAGCCACGCCCGCGCCTGCGCGTGGCTCGTCGCCCTCTGCCTCGTCTGCTTCCTGCCCGGCCAGACCTCGCTCCAGCCGATGGACCGCGACGAGCCGCGCTTCGCCCAGGCCTCCAAGCAGATGCTGGAATCGGGCGACTTCGTCGACATTCGCTTCCAGGCGGAAGCCCGCCACAAGAAGCCGGTCGGGATCTACTGGGCCCAGGCCGCCGCCGTCGCCGCGGCCGAGGCGCTCGGCGTTCCCGGAGCCCGCACGCGGATCGCGCTCTACCGCGTGCCCTCGCTGCTCGGCGCGGCGGCCTCGGTCCTGCTGGCCTACTGGGCGGCGCTGGCCTTCCTGCCGCGGCGCGGCGCGCTCCTCGCGGGCGCCCTGTTCGGTGCCTGCCTGATGCTCGCGGCCGAGGCGCACCTGGCCAAGACCGACGCGCTGCTCACCGCCTGCGCGGTGGCCGCCCTCGGCGGTCTCGCCCGGGCGTGGCTCGGCCGCGAGGGCGCGGCGCTCACGAACGCGGCCCGCCTCGCGTTCTGGCTCGGGCTATCCTTCGGGATTCTCGTCAAGGGGCCGATGGTGCCGATGTTCGTCGGCCTGCCGATGCTCGCGCTGTCGCTGAAAGCCCGCTCCGGGCGCTGGCTGCTGGCGCTGCGGCCCTGGGCCGGCCTCGCCCTCGTTGCCCTGATCGTCGCCCCCTGGTTCCTCGCGATCGCGTGGCGGAGCGGGGGCGCCTTCTTCACGGAAGCCGTCGGGCACGACATGCTCGCCAAGGTGGGCGGCGCCAAGGAGAAGCACTGGGCCCCGCCCGGCGCCTACGCGCTGATCTTCTTCGCGACGTTCTGGCCCGGGGCGGCCTTCGCGGCCCTGGCGATCCCCTTCGCGTGGCGCCACCGCGCCACCGACGCGGTCGCCTTCCTGATCGCGGCGATCGTGCCGGCCTGGATCGTGTTCGAGGGCGTGCCGACCAAGCTGCCGCACTACGTCCTGCCGCTGATGCCGATGGTCGCGATCCTCACGGTGCTGGCGCTGCGCGCGGGCGCCCTCGATCCCGTGCGGCGCGGCGCGCGGGCCGTGGCCCTGCTCGTGCCGGCGATCCCGGCGGCGCTGACGGTCGGCCTCGCGTTCGCCGCATGGCACCTCGACCGGGTGCTCCCGGCGGCCGGCCTGCCCCTGCTCGCGGCCGCCTGCGCGCTCGCCAGCGTCGCCTGGGTCGCCTACGTCCGCCACGGGCCGGAGCGGGCGGTGGTGCTGGCGATCCTCTCCGCCTGCATCCTCTCGCCCGCGGTCCTCGGCGTGGCGCAGGATGCGATTCCCGCCCTGAAGGTCTCCAACCGCCTCGCCGCGATCCGCGACGCGCTCCCCTGCGCGCCGCGCGTCGCGAGCTTCGGCTACCGAGAGCCGAGCCTCGTCTTCCTGATCGGCACCGATCTCGCCACCCCGAACACCGGCGCCGACGCCCTGGCCTTCCTGAACTCCGGCGGCTGCCGCCTGCTCTTCGTCGAGGACCGCTCGGCCGCCGACCTCGCCGACGCGTGGCCCGTGGGAAGCCGCGGCCCCGGCGTGGTCGGACAGGTCTCGGGGTACAACATCAACGCCGGCCGGCGCGTCGACCTCACCGCCTATGCGGTGACGCCGTGAGCGCGGCGGACTCCGCCCCGCCGCCCCGCCTCAGCATCGTGGTGCCGGTGAGGAACGAGGCCGGGAACATCGGGGCCCTCGTCGCCGAGATCGAGGCCGCCTGCGCGGGCCTCGCCCCGTTCGAGCTGATCTACGTCGACGACGGCTCCACCGACGGGACCGCCGCCGCCCTCGATGCCGCGCGTGGGGGGCGGGCGTGGCTGCGGGTGCTGCGCCACGCGCGCAGCGCCGGCCAGTCGGCGGCCGTCCGCAGCGGGGTCGCGGCGGCGCGTGGCGCCCTCGTCGCGACCCTCGACGGCGACGGCCAGAACGACCCGGCCTTCATCCCCGTGCTGGTCGCGGCGCTGGAGCGGGCCGGCGCGACCGCGGGGCTCGCGCAGGGGCAGCGCAGGGGCCGCAAGGACGGGCGCTTCAAGATGATCCAGTCGCGCATCGCCAACGGCGTGCGCGGCCGCATCCTCAACGACTCCACCCGCGACACCGGCTGCGGCCTGAAGGTCTTTCGGCGCGCGGTCTACCTGCGGTTGCCGTACTTCGACGCCCTGCACCGCTTCATGCCCGCGCTCGTCACCCGCGAGGGCTACACCGTGGTCCACCGCGACGTGGTCGATCGGCCGCGCTTCACCGGCGCCTCGAATTACGGCCTGTTCGACCGGCTCTGGGTCGGGCTCATCGATCTCGCCGGCGTCTGGTGGCTGATCCGCCGTAAGCGGGCGGCGCCCCAGGTGACGGAAGTCGGGATGCCCGGATGCTGATCCAGCTCGCGCACGACCTGCCGGACTACGTCTACGACGTGTTCGTGACCCGGTTCGACTTCTGGCTGGTGTTCGGCATCCTGGCGCAGCTCGTCTTCGGCTCGCGCTTCATCCTGCAGTGGATCGCCAGCGAGCGGGCGGGCCGGAGCGTGATTCCGCTCTCGTTCTGGTTCCTGTCGATCGCCGGCGGGATCATGACGCTCGTCTACGGCCTCGTGCGCCGTGAGCCGGTGATCATCATCGGGCAGGGCCTTTCGACGGGCATTTACCTGCGCAACCTCACGCTGATCTTCCGCAATCGGCGGGGCGCCGAGCGAACCCTACGATGACGCGCGACGGTCGGGCGCCGCGTCGACTCGGGCCTCGGCAGGCGGCGGCCTGCCGGCCAGCGCCGGGGGCGCCCCGTCCAAGGCGCGGTATGACGTTTCATACGGTTTCCGGTTGGTTCGGGGGACGTGCGCTCCCTCCCCCTTTAGCGGGGGAGGGTGGCCCTCGCGTGAGCGAGGGTCGGGAGAGGGGAGCGCGCTGTCCGGATACGGCGCCCCCTCTCCCGACTTAGCTCGCGGGCCACCCTCTCCCGCAGGGGGACAGGGAGAGACTCGCGGATGACGGGAACCGACGCCTCCGAACCTATCAACCGGAGATCATGTCAGGGTGCCGCTTGATCGTCGGCGGCGTCCATGCTCGTCTCGGGCTCTTCCCGCCACGGTTCTCCCATGCGCCAGGACGACGAACGCGGCGGGCCGTCGGCGCCGCTGCCTCCCTTCCACGACGACCTCGTGGCGGCCCAGGCCGAGCTCTGGCGCCTGCTCGCGGACGGCGTCGCCCACGGTCGCAGCCCGTTCCACACCCCGAGCCTCGCCACGGTGGACGGGCAGGGCCGGCCGCGCGCCCGCACGGTGGTGCTGCGCATGGTCGACGCCGAGGCCGGCCTCCTCCGCTTCCACTGCGACCGTCGCTCCGACAAGGCCGCAGAGCTGGCACGGCACGCATCCTGCGCGCTGCACGCCTACGATCGGCAGGCGAAGGTGCAGATCCGCATCGAGGGCCGCGCCAGCCTCCACACCTTCGACGCGACGGCCGAGGCGGCCTGGGCCGGGTCGCGGGCGATGAGCCGGGTCTGCTACGGGATCGATCCCCGTCCCGGGACCGGTCTCGCCGCGGGCGGCGCCTACGCGGTGCCGGACGAGGCGGAGGCGCCGACCGTCGGCCGCCCGAACTTCTGCGCCGTTGCGGTGGAGGCCGAGGCCCTCGACTTCCTCTACCTCGACCGCCGGGGTCACCGCCGGGCGGCTTGGCGGCGCGAACGGGACGGGTGGACGGGGACGTGGCTGGTGCCGTGAGTGCCGCTCAGCCCACTGCCCGCAAGCGCGAAAAGCCCGCGTCGAGATCCGCCTTCAGGTCTTCCACGTCCTCCAGCCCGATGTGGAAGCGCAGGCCCGGGCCGCCCGGCGCCCAGGTCGTGGCGGTGCGGTAGGGGCGGCAGTCGAAGGGGATGACGAGGCTCTCGAAGCCGCCCCAGGAGAACCCCATCCCGAACAGTTCGAGGCCGTCGAGCATCGCGGCGAGCGCGCCGTCCGAGACCGGCTTCAGGATCACGCCGAACAGCCCGGACGCCCCGGAGAAGTCGCGCGTCCAGATCGCGTGCCCTGGGTCCTCGGGCAGCCCCGGATGGAGGACGCGCAGCACTTCCGGTCGGTCCTGGAGCCAGCGCGCCATCTCGAGCCCGGCGCGGCCGTGCTCGCGCAGGCGCAGGGACATCGTGCGCAGGCCGCGCAGCGCCAGGAACATGTCCTCGGGGCCGGCGCAGGGGGCGATATGGTCGAAGGTGCGCCGCACGGCGGGGAAGTGCGCGGCATTGGCCGAGGTGAGGCCGAGGAGCAGGTCCGAGCCGCCGCTGAGGTACTTGGTGCCGGCCTCGACCGCGATGTCGACGCCGCGGGCGTGCGGCGGGAACAGCAGCGGCGTCGCCCAGGTGTTGTCCATGATCACCGTGCCGCCGCGGGCATGCACGGCTTGCGCGATCGCCGGCACGTCCTGCATCTCGAAGCTCTGCGAGCCCGGAGCCTCGACCAGCACCGCCCGCGTGTTCTCCCGCATCAGGTCGGCGATGCCGGCACCGACGAGGGGATCGTAGTAGGTGGTCTCCACCCCGAAGCGGGCGAGCACGCCGTTGCAGAAGTTCCGGGTCGGCCGGTAGGCGGAATCGGTCACGAGCAGGTGGTCGCCCGCCGAGACGGCGGCCATCAGGGCGACGGTGAGCGCGCACAGCCCGGACGGCGTCGCCACCGTGCCGGCGGCCCCCGCGACCTCGCTCCAGGCGTCGGTCAGCGCATCCATCGTCGGCGTGCCGCTGGTGCCGTAATTGTAGCGCCCGCGCCGATGCACGATGTCGTCGTAGGTCGGGTACAGCACCGTGGAGCCGCGATAGATCGGCGTGTTGACGAAGCCGTGCTGCGCCGAGGGGTCGCGCCCCGCATGGACGAGGCGCGTCGCCGTTCCGAACTTGTCGCGCGAGGCGTGTGTGGGCTTGGACATGCGTGCTCGGGCTGCCGGGTCTGCTGCCGCCACGAAACCCGCCCGGTTGGCTCAGGTCAAGCATCGGCGGACCGATCCGGCCTGCACGTCCCGAGGCCGGGATCGGCAGCCGGATCGCGGGCGCTCCGCGCCCGAGGGATCAGCCCGCGTCGGTGACGGCGGCCTCCTCGTAGGCCTGCATCCAGGCCGCACGCTCCTCGGAGCCTTCCGGATAGGGGCAGTCGCTCGCCGGCTTGCCGTAGAGCCGCGCGTTGCGGCCCTCGATGAACGGGCTGTCGCTGGCGGTGGCCTGGGCGTTCGCGTCGGGCGTCATGAGGTCTCCTGTCGGGTGGTGCTTCGTTAACGGGCTTGCCCCATCCTCGGGTCCGTCGCCTTCGCGTTGCCGGGATCCGTCGCTTGCGTCCGTTGCGTCTCCTCGCCGCCGGCGTCTCGGTCGCCGCCTGCATCCTCGTCATCGGCTTCGTCAGCGCCGACCGGATCGCCCATTCCGGAGCGGCGTCCGTCACCCGGCTCGCGCTGCCCGAGCCGTCGGCCACCGGCGCGATCCCGGCAGAGGCCGCGCCCGCGGCGGTTCTGAAGCCCGTGCCGCAGAAAATCCCGAACGGGTTCGATACCGAGCGCCTGAACGCGCTGATGCGCGGCGACCCGATCCTGCCGTCCAGGCGCTGACGCCGGGACGCACGTCGGTTGGCTGGCCTGCACCCGCACCCCTGACGCCGCACGCCCGGGCCGGTTATGAACCCGGCTCGTCCCGCCTGCGGCGCGGGGCACCGGCAAACGCCAGGACAACGAACGTGGGCCTCGTCTACGCGCTCGGCGCCTACCTGAGCTGGGGCCTCGTCGTCCCGGTTCACTTCCGGCTGCTGTCCGCCTTCAGCCCGAGCCACATCCTGGCCGTGCGCATCCTGTGGTCCTGCCTGTTCGCGGTCGGGCTCGTGCTCGCGTGGCGCCGGCGGGTGCGCAGCCCGTTCCCGCTGCGGCCGCGGCACGGGCTCCTCGTGGTCTCGGCCGGGCTGATCGGCGTGAACTGGCTGCTCTACCTGCAGGCGGTGAACGGCGGCCACCTGCTCGATGCGAGCCTGGGCTACTACATCAATCCCCTGATCAGCGTCGCGCTCGGCGCTGTGGTGCTCGGCGAGCGCCTGCGGCCGCTCCAGGTGGCGGCCGTCGGCGTCGCGGCGGCCGGCGTCGGGATCGCCGTGGGCTGGGCCGGCGCGGTGCCGGTCGTCGCGCTGGCGCTCGCGGTGAGCTTCGCTCTCTACGGCCTCGTGCGGAAGATCGTGGGCGTCGATCCGCTGGTTGGGTTCCTGGCCGAGACCCTGATCCTGATGCCCGCGGCGGCGACCTGGGTGGCGCTCTCGCCCGAGCCGGCCCTGCCGCCCGACCCGCGGGACTTCGCGCTGCTGGCGCTGACCGGCGTGACGACGGCGCTGCCGCTGATCTGGTTCGCCGCCGCCGCCGAGCGCCTGCGGCTCGCGACGCTCGGACTGATGCAGTACCTCGCGCCGACCTGCCTGCTGGCCCTGAGCGTGCTGGCCTACGGCGAGGAGCTCGCGCCGCACGCGGTCGCGATGTTCGGCCTGATCTGGCTGGCGCTCGCGCTCTACGCCTTCGACCTGCTTCGTGCCGGGCGCCGGAGCCCGGTGGAACCGGGCGCGCGCCCGGACGCGGCGCGGATCCCGAGGCCGCTGCCGCGGGCTTGAACCCGCGCCGCCACGCGGACAGACCGCGACATCATCACCGTCGCCCGGCGGCGGGGACAGCGCGGGCGCGTCCTGCGACGGCCGCGGCCGGCTTGAGCGCGCGCGCATCGAAGGCCCGACCCGGAATGGAACCATTACGCGCCCCGGCTTTTCTTTCCCGGCGATGTCCGGCGATCGAACCGGAGCGCGGGAGGTCCCATGAACCCGATCCTCGTCGTCGCCCTGATCTGCGCGTCGTCCGTACAGGCTCCGGACTGCACCCGCGAGACGGCCCTCGACGTGGTCACGGGGCCGGCCCACACGTTGCAGGAATGCCTGATCCAGGGGCCGGTGCTCGCCGCCAACGCGGGGCTCGGCGGGGGCAAGGACAGCTACGTCAAGACGCGCTGCGAACCGCGACGCTAGAGCATTTCCCATGATCCCAGGATCACGAAACACGCTCTCTCTCCTTGCGGGGTCGCATTGTCGTCGCACGAGTCGGCAATCCCCTCGCTCGGACGTGCTCCAGGAAGGCCCTCGCTCATGAGTGATGACGCGGTAGACCCGGAGCGGGCCGTGATGATCCGCCTGCGCGCCCGGCTCGCGGTCGTCGAGCGGGCGGCTTGGTTCGGGATGGTGCAGGCGATGCGCACGCGGCCCGACGAGGTCGAGGCCACGATTGCCACTGAACGCGCCAAGTGCGCCGAGGGCTTTGCCGGACCGAAATGGGCGCGCGATCTCACCCCGGCCGAGCGCGCGATGCTCGGCGCCGAAGTCGATGCCGGCCTTGCGCAACTGCTCCAGGACGCCCGCGACGAGGCCTGATCCCGGAGCCTGCGACGCGCGGGAAACGTCTCACGTAGAGGGCGTCACCCGCGCTTGGCCAGAAGCTGCTCGATCAGCGAGCCGCCCTTCTCGATCGCACCGAGTTCCTCGGCCACCGCGGCCACCGTGTCGCGGATCTGCTCGGGCGTGTGCTCGGAGGTCATGAAGAAGCGCAGGCGCGAGGCCCGCTCGGGCACCGCCGGGTGGATGATCGGCTGCACGTTGATGCCGCGCTTGAACAGCCGGTCTGAGAGCGTGACCGACTTGAGCGAATCGCCGACGATCACCGGGATCACCGCCAGCCCAAGGCTGGTTCCGGTGTTGAGGCCGTGCTTCTTCGCGCAGGCGAGGAACAGGGCGCCGTTCTGGCGCAGGCGCTCGACGCGGTCGGGCTCGGCATGCATCACGGTGAGCGCAGCCTCGGCGGCGGCGGCCATCGGCGGCGACAGGCCGACGCTGTAGACGAAGCCGCCCGCCATACATTTCAGGTACTCGACCAGCGGTGCCGGGCCGCAGATGTAGCCGCCGCAGGCCGAGAGCGTCTTCGAGAGGGTGCCCATCCAGATGTCGACCCGCTTCGGGTCGACGCCGGCATGCTCGAACAGCCCGGCACCGGTGCGCCCGAGCACGCCGAGGCCGTGCGCGTCGTCGACCATCAGCCACGCGTTGTAGCGTTCCTTCAGGGCGACGAAGCCGGCAAGGTCCGGCGCGTCGCCGTCCATGCTGTAGAGGCCCTCGATCACGATCAGCGCGCGGCGGTGCTCGTGCCGGGTGGCCTGGAGCACGGTCTCCAGGGCATCGACGTCGTTGTGGGCGAAGGAGCGGCGCTGCGCTCCGGAGAGTTGCGCGCCGGTGACGATGCTGTTGTGGATCAGGGCGTCGTGGAAGATCACGTCGCCGGCCTCCAGCAGGGCGCCGATCGTCGTGACGTTGGTGGCGTGCCCGCTCACCATCGCGACGCAGGCTTCCGTGCCGTAATGGGCGGCGAGCGCCCGCTCGAGGCTGAGATGGCCCGGGCGTTCGCCCGCGACCACCCGGCTCGCCGAGGCCGAGGTCCCGAAGGTCGCGATCGCCGCGCGGGCCGCGTCGCTGATCTGCGGATGTCCGTTCAGGCCGAGATAGTCGTAGGACGAGAAGTTGGTGAGCGACCGTCCATCGATGCGCGTCGTCGCGCCGGCCTTGACGTCGTGGACGTGGAAGAACGGGTTGTCCAGGCCGATCAGTTCGGCGGCCGAGCGCTGCAGGCGCAGCTCGCGGTAGCCCGGCAGGCTGGCGAAGTCCTGAACGGCCGGATCGCCCGACGGTTCCGGAGCCCGCACGGGCACGGGGCGGGGCGCGCTGCGTCCGAGCCGGTTCGTCACGAAGCCCGCGAGCGCGGCGCGCCCACCGTCCGGCCGTGGCGATTGCGTCATGAAAGGATCTCTTTGCTCTCGAGGTTCTTCCGCTCGACAAGATCCTGGAACGGCGCCAGCGCCGTCGCGTCGACCTCGCCGCCGACGTGCTTCTGAACCAAGCTCAGGACCATGCCCGCAGCCTCGTCCATCGGCGCCGAAACCGCCTGAATTAAGGTCTCCGAGAGTTCGTTCACGGTGAGCCCCGAGGAGATTCCGGCCGGCGGGGCATCCAGGCCGAAGCGTTCCTGGAGGCTCGCGCCGAGTTCGACGCCCATCAGAGAGTCGAGGCCGATCTCCGAGAGCTGGCGCACCCGGCTGATATCGTCCTTCGGCAGGCGCAGGATCCGCGCAATGTCCTCGACGATGGCGTCGGCCACGGTCTTGCGGACACCGTCGATGTCCCCGGCCTTGAGCAGGAGGCCGATGTTGATCGTGGCGACCGTGCCGGCCTCCATCTGCTGGTCGGAGCCGAGGTCGTCGTAGCTCGGCGAGCGCATGGTCGCGAGGCGCTCGCGCGCCTTGCCCCAGTGCATCGAGGCAATGGCGAGCACCGCGTCGTCCGGGTTTGCGCCCTGGCCTCCCAGAGCCTCGGCCATCAGGTCGAGGCAGCGGCGCGCGTCCATCGGCGTCACGCCGACGCGGCCGGCCAGGGTCTCCATCACCGCCCTGTTGCGCGCGAGCATGCCGACGTCGCCGATCGCGCCCCAGGCGACGGCCAGCGCCGGCAGCCCGCGACGGCGGCGCTGGCGCGCAAGCCCCTCCATGAACCCGTTGGCCGCGACGTAGGCGCCCTGGCCCGGATTGCCGATGAAGGTCGTGGCCGAGGAGAACACCACGAAGTAATCGAGCGCGCGCTCACGGGTCGCCGCGTCGAGGTGCTGGGCGCCGATCACCTTCGGGCCGATCACCGCATCGAGCGCGGCGTGGTCCATGTTGGCGATCAGGCCGTCCTGCAGCACCGCCGCCGCGTGGATGACTCCGGCAAGCTTCCGACCCGAGGTTTCAATGCCGGCGATGAGGGCGTCGAGCGCGGCACGGCAGGTGATGTCGCAGGGCGTCGTCTCGACGGCGATGCCGCGGGCCATCAGGTCCGCGACGAGGGTCTTCGCCTCCTCGGTGCTCGCGCCCTTGCGGCCGACGAGCACGAGGTGCTTGGCGCCGCGGTCGGCAAGCCAGCGGGCCGCCTCGCCGCCGAAGCCGCCGAGGCCCCCGGTGATCAGGTGGACGCCGTCAGCCGAGACCGCGAACGGCCTTTTCCGGGTGCGCATCACGCGGCCGGGCTTGGGCGGGGCGATCACGATCTTACCCACGTGACCCGATTGCTGCATCAGCCGGAACGCGTCCGAGGTCTCGTCGGCGGTGAACGGCTGGTAGGGCAGGGGCTTGAGGCCGCCGTCGTTGAACAGCGCCATCACCTCGCGGAACATCCGCGCCCCGTCCTCGCCCTGGTGCTGGATCACCTGATCGAGGTCGACGCCGAAGTAGCTGAGGTTCCGGCGGAACGGGCGCAGGCCGATATGGGTGTTGGCCACGTAGTCGCGCTTGCCCAGCTCGATGAAGCGCCCGAAGGGCTTCAGCGCGTTGAGCGAGCGTTCCATCGCCTCGCCGAACAGGCTGTTCAGCACCACGTCGACGCCGTCTCCGGTAATCGTGCGGATGTCGTCGACGAAGGCGAGCGAGCGGGAATCGAGCACGTGCTCGGCGCCCAGCGCCTTCACCAGCGCCCGCTTCTCGCGGGACCCGGCGGTGGCGATGACGCGGGCGCCCTTCAGCTTGGCGATCTGCAACGCGGCCAAGCCCACGCCACCGGCACCGCCATGGACCAGCACCCACTCGCCGCGGCGCAGGCGCGCGCAGGAGACGAGGCCGTAATAGGCGGTGAGGAACGCGACCGGGACGGTCGCCGCGGCCATCGGGTCGAGCCCGTTGGGCGAGGGCGCCACGACGAGTTCCGGCACGACGATGTGGGTGGCAAAGCCCGATTGGGCGAAAGCCACCACCGGGTCGCCGACCTTGAACGCCTTGACGCCGACACCGACCGCGACGACGCGGCCGGCGCATTCGAGGCCGAGCCGCGGGCCGGCGAAGCCGTCCTCGAGGATCTCCTCGGGCAGCATCGAGAGGGCCCAGAGCACATCGCGGAAGTTGAGGCCGGTCGCCTCCACCGCGACCTCGATCTCGCCGTCGCCGGGAGCGCGGCGCTCGGCCGGACCCCAGACCATGTCGTTGAGACCGCCGGTGTTGCTGCGCTCCAGGCGCGCGGCCTCAGCCGCAACCGCGTCCGGATCGACGCGTCGCGCGACCTGCCCCGGCCGGAACCGGATCACGCGGGTCCGGTCGTCGTCGAGGACGATCTCGGTCTCCGGCGTGCCCGAGAGGATCAGGTCGCGCAGGCGCTCGGCGGAGCGCTTGGAGGACATCTGCGGCGCGAGGTCGATGCGCCGCACGTCGAGGCTCGCCGTCTCGTTGGCGAGCGTCCGGGTGAAGGCCCAGACCCCGGCCTCGACCGACCCGGCCTGACCGCCGTCGTGCCGCGTCGCGCCGGGCGAGACGACCCAGAGCCGGGTCTGACGGGACCCGAGATGCTCGGTGCAGCGCTTCAGGCTGAGGCAGCGGTCGCGGAGTCGCTCCGCCGCGTCCCCGCCGCGGGTGAAGGCGCCGGCCAGGAACACCACCGTGTCCGGCGTCTCGCGCTCCAGTTCCATCAGCGACGTTTCGGAGTCGAGGATGATCGAGACGTGGACGCCCGCGGCCACCAGCAGGGTCGCGAGCGACGAGGCGGTCTCGGCCGCGAACGCGTCGTCCGAGCCGATGACGAAGGCGAAGGTCTGGGCCGGGGCCGGACCGGGCCGCGGGGGAGCTTCGGCGACCAGCAGGAGATCGTCGCCGTTGGCGGAGGCCGCGCGATCCACGGCGACGCTGACGAGGCCGGTGGCGCTCAAGATGCGCTGCCAGCCGGTGATGTCGTCGAGGCGCCCGACGGGCATGTCGCCGAGGCCGTCCTCGAACCAGCCGGGCGTGAGGCCGAACACGAGGTCGCGAAACAGCGAGGCGCCGGGCTCGGCTGCGAGCAACAGGCCCCCGGTCGCCAGCGCGTCGGCGAGGCGCTGCGGCAGGTCGCGCTCGCCGCGGTGGAGGGCGCCGCTTGCCAGGATCAGGTCGAAGCCCGAGGCCGGCAGCTCGTCGGCGGCCTCGACGACCACGACGCCGCGGGGCAGGGCGAGGCGTGCGCGCTCCGCGAGGCGCCGGTCGGTGTCGAACACGGTCAGGCGCGCCTCGACGGATTCGGCGAAGGCGGCGACCTGCGCCGAGAGCGGTCCGAAGCCGACCTGCAGCAACCGAAGCGCGCGGTCCCGCGGCAACCTTCCGCGACTGGCCTCGGCGATGCGGGCGACGACGTCGGCCGACGCGCGCGCGGTGGCGCTGCGCAGGGTGAAGGCGTCGAGGGCGTTCTGGGACAGGGTCGGAGCGTCGGTAAGCGTGCCCGCGAGCAGGCAGTCGATCAGGCCGCCGACATCGGCGATGAGCACCAGCTCGGCCGAGAGCTCCGGGTGATCGGCCGCGATCCAGCGCATGATTTCGGTCGGCGCCGGCAGGGCGTCGCCGTCCCCGAGGCGCCAAGCCTCTCCGTCCCGCTCGGCCAGCCCGCTGCTCTCCAGGGCGTAGAGGGCGTTGACCAGCCAGGGACGCATCGCGGCGGGCACGCGGTCGTCAACAGTCACGGTCTTGCCGCGCCTGAGGCCGGAAGCGAGCCGGTAGGCGAGGGAGGTGGCCCAGCCTTCCAGGAGGAGGTGCCCCGGAGAGAGGGGGGCGTCGGCGGCCGCGCGGGCGGCCTTTGCGGCAGGTTTGACCAGCGCGGCGACGTTCGGGCGACGCTCCATCGGGATCGCGGTCGGCTCGGTGGCAAGCTCCGGCCCCTGGGTGATCGCGTAGGCGCCGAGTTCCCCGCCTCCCTTGGCGCGCAACGCCTGGAAGCGACCCTGGCGGATGGTGGCGATCACCTCGCCGTCGGCGTCGAGGATGGTGAAGTCGGCCAGGATCGAGCGCTCGTTGCAGCGCCGGGTGCGGATCACCGCCCGCGCGATCACGGCACCGGGACGCACCAGCCGGATCTCGCCGAAGCGCACCGGGATGTAGGCCTTGCCCGCGTTCTCACCCAGCAGATCGGCAAACAGCAGGATCAGGCCGTGGAAGCAGGCGTCGAGCCGCGCCGGCACCAAGCCGTAGCGCGGGTCGGCCTCGGCGGGGATGAGGTCGGAGACGATGGTCGCCGCGTCGAGCCGCGCGCTGGCGGCGACTTGGCGGAAGCTCGGGCCGAAGCCGAGCCCGGCCGCCTCGGCGCGCCGGTAGAGTTCCTTGCCGGAGACGACATCCTCCGCCGGCATCTCCACGTCGGGCTTGACCGGCGGGGCGAAGGTGCCCTCGACGACCTTGGCCGCCGCGTGAAGCTGCCAGGACGACTGGGTCAGGCGGGGTCGGCTGAGGATCTGGACGGCGTTGCCCGAGCCCGACATCCGCACGACGACCTCGCGGAGGGCCTCCTCGCCGAACACCATCGGCGTATGGATCTCGAACTCGGCCAGCACGACTTGGTCGCTGCGCAGGGCCGCGCGGGCGGCGGCCAGCGCCATCTCGACGAAGCCGGCGCCCGGCATGAGCGCCTGACCCTCGATGCGATGATCGTCCAGCTCCGTCACCGTCGCGATGTCGACGTAGCCGTGCCACTCCAGTCCGTCGACCTGCGTCCGGGAGCCGATGAGCGGGTGGTAGGGGCGCGCCGTCGCGGCACCGATGCTCTCGGTGGTGTCGCCCAGCCGGAACGCGCGGCGCTGCCAAGGATAGCTCGGCAGGGATACGTCGCCCTTCGGGGCATCGCCGAAGACGGCCTGCTCGTCCACCGCCGCGCCCTGAACCAGGGCGGCGGCAAGCGCCCGGGCGATCGGATCGCCGCCGGCAGCCTTGCGGTGCATCACCCCGACGGTCGCGGCCTCGATGCCGAGCGGCTCGACGGCATCGCCGACGTGCGACATCAGCGTCGCGCGCGGGCCGACCTCGACGAAGATGCGGGCGCCCTGGCGGGTCGCCTCCTGAACCGCTTCGCAGAAGCGCACCGGCTCGCGGATGTTGCGCCACCAGTAGGCGCTGCCGAACCGGGTACCGGGGAGCACCTTGCCGGTCACGGTCGAGATCATCGCCGTCGTACCGGCCCCGGCCTTGAGGCCGGACAAATCCCGCAGCAGCGGCTTCTCGGTCGGGTCCATGAGCCGGCCGTGGAAGGCGTAATCGAGGTCGAGCTTGCGCCCGCGCCGGCGCTTGCGCGAGAGCGCCTTCAGCGCGGCGTCGATCGCCGCGACGGGTCCGGCGACGGTGATCGCCTTCGGGCTGTTGTAGGCGGCGATGTCGAGGCTGGGATAGTCCTTCAGGAAGCCCTCGACCTCGTCCGCCGGCATCAGCAGCACCGCCATCGTGCCCTGGCCGCGGGTCGTTTCCTGATGATGGCTCCGGTAGAAGATCACGCGGACGGCCTGCTCGAGGCTGAGAATGCCGGCGGCTTCCGCCGCCGCGATCTCGCCGACGCTATGGCCGAGCACGAACTTCGGGTTGAGGCCCCGCGCGCGCAGGGCGGTCGTGGACGCGCTCTGGATCGCGAAGATCAGCGGCTGCGAGACGCTGGTGAGCGCGAGGCGCTCCTCGAGATCCTCGGCCTCCAGCGCCTCCGTCAGCGACCACTTCGCATGAGCCGAGAACAGGGCGTCGATCCGATCGAAGGCCGCGCGGAACACCGTGTTCTCACTGTAGGCCTCCCGGCCCATGCCGGCCCACTGGCTGCCGTTGCCGGAGTAGACGAAGACGACGTCGGCCGCGCGGTCGACCGCGGTGCCCGTCAGCGCCGCATCGGTGTCCTCGGCCTCGCCGACGGCGCGCAGCGTCGCCGCCACGTCGGTCCTGCCGTCCAGCGCGATGGCGAGCCGCGACGGCAGGCGTTCGCGGCGGTGCGCGGCCGCGGCCGCGGTCCGGGCGGCTTCGGCCGGCGCGGCGCCGTCGAAGCGCTCGGCGTAGTCGAGGGCGAGTTCGTTGAGCGCGGCGCGGGTCTGGGCCGAGAGCAGCAGCACCTCGGGCGCGCGCCCGGTCGCCGCGGCGGCGGGTACGGGCGCCGGGTCGGTGAGCACGATGTGGGCGTTGGTGCCGCCGAAGCCGAAGGAGTTCACGCCGGCGAAGCGCGCACGGCGTCCGCGGGCAAGCGCCAGCGGCGCCTGCACCACGTGCAGGTTCAGGTCGGCGAAGGGGATGTCGGGGTTCAACGCGGCGGAGTGGAGCGAGGTCGGGACGAGATCGTGCTCCAGCGCGAGGCTCGCCTTGAGCAGGCCGGCGAGGCCCGAGACCGGCTCGGTATGGCCGATGTTGGTCTTGATCGATCCGATCGGCAGCGGCTCCCTGCGTCCCCGGCCGATCCTGCCGCCGATCGCGCTGGCCTCGATCGGGTCGCCGACGGGCGTGCCGGTGCCGTGGGCCTCCATGAAGGCTACGTCGTCGAGGTCGATCTCGGCCTCGCGGTAGACCTGATCGAGGAGCGCGCCCTGCGCGTAACCGGAGGGAAGCGAGATCCCGGTGGTGCGCCCGTCCGAGTTGACGCCGCTCGCGGCGATCACGCTGCGCACGGTCGATCCGCCGCGGCGGGCGGCCTCGGCCGATTGCAGCACGAGCACCACGCCGCCCTCGGAGCGGACGTAGCCGTCGGCGGACGCCGAGAACGCCTGGCACAGGCCGGTGCGCGACAGCATCTGCGCGCTGGAGAAGCAGATGAAGTTGAACGGGCTCGCGATGATGTTGACGCCGGCGACCACCGCCGTATCGACCCGGCCCGATCGGATCGCGGCGACGGCGCTGTCGAGGGCCACGAGGGAGGACGAGCAGGCGGTGTCGACGGTGAAGCTCGGACCCTTCAGATCGAAGATGTACGAGATTCGGTTGGACAGGATCGAGAGGGTGTTGCCGGTGGCGGCGTAGGCATCGCCCGACGGCGCGTCGAGGATGCGGAGATTCCCGTAATCGAGCGAGGAGGCGCCGACGAAGACGCCGATCGGGCTGCCGGCGACCGCCGAAGGCCGCATGCCGGCATCCTCCAGCGCTTCCCAGGTCAGCTCGAGCAGGAGCCGCTGCTGCGGGTCCATCTGCTCGGCCTCGCGGGGCGAGATGCCGAACACCGCCGGGTCGAACGACCAGATGTCGTCGAGGACGCCCGCGGCCCAGGTGTAGCTCTTGCCGCGCTCCTGCGCGCGGGGGTGCCCGAACCGCTCCAGCGACCAGCGGTCGGCGGGGATGCGGCCGACGGCGCAACGCGCTTCGGAGAGGAGTTGCCAGAGCCCGTCGACGCTCGGCGCGCCGGGAAGCCGGCAGGCGCGACCGACGATCGCGATGTCTGTACGTTGTTCCACGTCTGATTCGCACACGCTCGTTGACGAAAAGATGAGCCGGTCGCCGGCGCGATAGACCCCACCGATCCCTAGTATGGCTCCAAAGCACTGTCCAACCCGTCAGCCGGGCGAAGCAGACGGATCATGGCGCTTTCCAGAGACCTGTGTCACGTATTCATCAGTGCAAACGTGACCGCGGGCGGCATCCTGCGCTATGCATTGCATTGGCAGCGATCATTTCACGGCGCGGCGACCGTAGTGTTGCCACAATCTGACCAAGCTCTCGGCTGGAACTTGGAAGGAATCTTCAAGGGGGGACGGCCGCAACGGCACTCTGGCATCGCTTCTCTTCGAGAGTCGATGCATTCAAGGCATGCGGTACCGCGCTCGATTGCCGCGCGAGGCCCCGAGACGATGGCCCGAGCACCGGTCGCAAGCCTGCGGTCGCAGCCGGGAATTGCAAGTTCCGGGCCGGATGAGCCCGCGCCATTCATCGACGCTCGGCCGTGCTCGGGCATCCGATGCCGGCGTAGTGGAAGCCGTGGCGTTCCACCTCGTCGGCGCGGTAGACGTTGCGCAGGTCCACGA
>NZ_CAXTBY010000080.1:0-18995 GCF_964242245.1 uncultured Methylobacterium sp.
GCCGCCGCCGCCGCCTGCGCCGCCGAGAGCGGCACCCGCGGGTGGTCGGGATCGAGCGGCGGTGCCGCGGGCTCGGGGGTCAGCGCCACCGCCTCCAGGGCCCCGTCGTCGATCAGGCCGTCAACCACGGAGAGCGACACCTCGGCCTCCTTGGCCAGCGCGCTCTTGCCCCGCACCGCCCCGTCGGCCGCAACCGCGAGAACCTTGCCGCGGGCCCGGGTCGGGCGGGCGGGGGGCTTGCCCGTCGCCCGCACCCCGACGCGCACGGTCTCCGCCGCCGCGCCCTCGTCGGGCAGGCGCAGCACCAGGGCGAGCGCCGAGCCCTTCGGCGCCAGGGTGTAGCGCGCGATCCAGTCGACGAGCTCGCGCAGCGGCTCCGACAGGGGCGGCACGCCGATCGGCCCTGTGACGGGCCGCAGGTTCGAGCCGCCCGCCGCTTCCGACACGGCCCAGACCACGCCCACCGTCTCGCGCGGCCCGAGCGGCACCTGCACCACGTCGCCGGGCGTCAGATCGAGCCCGGCCGGGACGGCGTAGCTGTAGGCGGTGTCGATCGCCAGCGGGATCAGGATCTCGGCGACGTGGGGCATGAGGCTCGGCTGACGCGGCGCGTTTGTTCCGGTTCCGTACCAGAATTCGGGCCGCTCGCCCATCGAGCGGCCCACGGATCGCGGCCTCACCGATGCGTCGCCGAACCTGCCGGGCTCTCGCAAGTTGTCGGTGCTCGTGGGGCCTCGACGGCCCGCCAACCGGAGCCTTCCATGGACATCGCCGCCGACACCGTCACCGAGATCATCCTGCGCCTGCGCGCGGTCGAGGTGAAGGAGGGCGCCACCGACCCGGATTCCGGCTCGAACGCCATCGACGACGGGGCGACCGACGTGCTCACCTCCGGCACCGACGACGCCACGGAGTCGGAGGTCCGCGGCATGATCGCCGGGCTCAACGACGACGAGCGCGCCGACCTGCTGGCGCTGCTCTACGTCGGGCGCGGCGACATGGAGCCGGAGGAGTGGGGCGAGGCGGTGAGCTTCGCCCGCGAGCGCATGGCGGCCGGGGACGGCGCCGTGAAGACCCTGCTCGGGACGCCGGATGCGGGCGACTTGCTCGAAGAGGGCATGGCGGCGCTCGGCATCACCCCGGACCTGCCGCAGGGCTGACGCCCTACTCCTCGCCGTCGTGCAGCGCGTAGAAACCTTGGGCCGAGACGCCGCCCTCGTCGAGCATCATCCGCTCGCGGGCGCGCAGCGTCTCGGTCTCGCTCTTGAGCTGGCCGCAGGCGGCGAGGATGTCGCGGCCGCGCGGGGTTCGCACCGGCGAGGCGTAGCCGGCGTCGAACACGATCTCCGAGAAGCGCTCGATCCGCTCCCAGTCCGAGCACGCGTACCGGCTGCCGGGCCAGGGATTGAACGGGATCAGGTTGATCTTGGCCGGTATCCCCTTGAGCAGGCGCACGAGTTCGCGCGCATCCGCGTCCGCGTCGTTGACGCCCTTCAGCATCACGTACTCGAAGGTGATGCGCCGGGCGTTGGTGAGGCCGGGATACTCCCGGCAGGCGCGCATCAGCTCGGCGATCGGGTACTTGCGGTTCAGCGGCACGAGCTCGTCGCGCAGGTCGTCGCGCACCGCGTGCAGGGAGATCGCCAGCATCGCGTGCGCCTCCTCGCCGAGCCGCCGGATCTGCGGCACGACGCCGGAGGTCGAGACCGTAATGCGCCGCCGCGACAGGGCGAGACCCTCGGGGTCCGACATGGTGGCGACGGCATCGATCACGGCATCGAGATTGTAGAGAGGCTCGCCCATGCCCATGAACACGACGTTGGTGACGAGCCGCCCCACCTCGCCGGTCCCCGAGGCGTCGCGGGACGGGATCTGGCCGGGCCAGTCGCCGAGCGCGTCGCGGGCGACGATCACCTGCGCCGTGATCTCGGCCGCCGTCAGGTTGCGCACGAGGCGCTGCGTGCCGGTGTGGCAGAACGCGCAGGTGAGCGTGCATCCGACCTGGGACGAGACGCACAGCGTGCCGCGATCCGGACCGGGAATGTAGACGCACTCGATCTCGGCGCCGCGGTTGTGGTCGTGCCGGCCGGTGGCCGCCATGCGCAGCAGCCACTTGCGGGTGCCGTCGCGCGAGACCTGCTGGGAGACGACCTCCGGACGGTCGAGGGTGTAGGCGTCGGCGAGCCGCGCCCTCAGGGCCTTGCCGACGTTGGTCATGTCGTCGAAGGACCGGGCGCCGCGCACGTTAAGCCAGTTCCAGAGCTGGCCCGCGCGCATCCGGCTTTCGCGCTCGGGCACGCCGAGGGCGATCAGCCCGCCCTTCAGCGCCGCGCGCGGGAGGCCGACGAGCGAGGCGCGCCGCCCCGGCACGGGTTCGGATTGGGCCTCCGGCGCCTTCTCGATGCCGGGGAAATCGCCGCCCGCGCGCCGGGCGGTGTCGGACGCCGTCGCCATGGTCTTGCCGGTGCCTTCGGAGGTGTGAAGTGCCGTATCTAGGCGATCCGACGGCGGAACGCGAATGCGTGTCCGGCATGCCGGGACCCTGCGATCCGGGAGGGCCCGCGTTCGGGCCGCCGAGCCGGATGTGCGCCCGCGCACGCACGGGCCCTGCCCCATGCGTGGCCGTCTTGGCGCGCCGCGCGTCCGCGTCCACCTATGCGCCGCAACGGGGGGCTTCATCGACGGCGCAGCGCCGCCCCACCTCCGCGACAGGATGCTTCATGCCCTCATTGCTCGACCCGATCCGCATCGGCGCCATCGCGGCGCGAAACCGCGTCTTCATGGCGCCGCTCACCCGCGGCCGCGCCACCCGCGCCCACGTGCCGACGCCCCTGATGGTGGAGTACTACGCGCAGCGCGCGGGCGCCGGCCTGATCCTCACGGAGGCCACCGGCATCAGCCGGGAAGGCCTGGGCTGGCCCTACGCGCCGGGGATCTGGTCCACTGAGCAGGTCGAGGCCTGGAAGCCGATCGTGCGCGCGGTCCACGACCAGGGCGGGCGCATCGTCTGCCAGCTCTGGCACATGGGCCGGCTCGTCCACCCCGATTTCCTGGACGGCGCGCCGCCGGTCTCGCCCTCGGCGAGCACGGCGCCGGACGCCGCCCACACCTACGCGGGCAAGAAGCCCTACGCCGAGGCCCGCGCCCTCGACCTCGCCGAGATCCCGCGCCTGCTCGACGATTACCGGCACGCGACACGCAACGCCCTGGCTGCGGGCTTCGACGGCGTGCAGGTCCACGCGGCCAACGGCTACCTCATCGACGAATTCCTGCGCGACGGCGTCAACCGCCGCACCGACGCCTACGGCGGCGCGATCGAGAACCGCGTCCGCCTGCTGCGCGAGGTGACGGAGGCGGTGGCCTCCGTCGCGGGCAAGGAGCGCACCGGCGTGCGCCTCTCGCCCAACGGCCTGATCCAGGGCACGGACGACTCGAACCCCGAGCCGCTGTTCGTCGCCGCCGCCAAGGCGCTGTCGGAGCTCGGCATCGCCTTCCTCGAGATGCGCGAGCCCGGACCCGAGGGCACCTTCGGCACGGCCAACCACCCGCCGATCGCGCCGGCGATGCGGCGCGTGTTCCACGGGCCGCTGATCCTCAACTCGGATTACGATGGCCGCTCCGGGCAGGCCGCCCTCGATGCCGGCCACGCCGACGCCATCGCCTTCGGCCGGACCTTCATCGCCAACCCCGACCTGCCCGCGCGCATCGCCGCCGACGCGCCGCTGCAGAAGGACGTGGCGCAAACGTGGTACAGCCAGGGGCCGGAAGGCTACGTCGATTATCCGGCCCTCGCCGCGGCGGGGCAGGCCTGAGGCGTTTTCGCGGTCATCCCATGACTTCGACCTCGGCCTGCGCCGAGACCGAGCACGGCCGCTCCGATCAGGCCCGCTTTCGCCTGATCGTGCTCGATTTCGACGGAACGCTCGCCGACAGCTTCCCCTGGTTCTGCGGCGTGCTGAACGGGGTCGCCGACCGCTACGGCTTCCGCCGGGTAGAGGCGCACCAGCGCGACGACCTGCGCGCGCTTCCCGCGCGGGCGATCATCCGCCGCCTCGGCGTGCCGGCCTGGAAGCTGCCGATGATCGCCCGGCACATGCACGGGCTCGCCGCCCGCGACATCGCCGAGATCCGCCTGTTTCCGGGAATCACGCCGATGCTGACGGCGCTGTCGGAGCAGGGGACCGCCCTGGCGCTGCTCAGCTCCAACACCGAAGCCAACGTCCGCCGGGTGCTCGGGCCCGCGAGCGCGGCGCGGATCGACCACGTCGCCTGCGGCGCCGCGCTCTTCGGCAAGGCGCGGCGCCTCGGCACGCTGCTCCGCCGCGTAGGGGTCGCGGCGGCCGACGTGCTGTGCGTCGGCGACGAGATCCGCGACCTGGAGGCCGCCCGCGCCGTCGGATGCGCGTTCGGGGCGGTCACGTGGGGCTACACCAGCGCGGCGGCGCTCGAAGCAGCAGAGCCGGATTTCCTGTTTCGCGCGCCGGCCGACATCCCGCTCGTCGTCCGGCCGGATCGGGGCCGAACGAGGCGGTGACCGAAGTCTCAGAGCCCGCGGTTGGCCCCCGGCACGATGCTCGTGCCGCTGCCGCTGCCGAACGGCTCGTACCGGGTCAGGCCGCGGAAGAGCTGGCTGATGAAGGCGCGGTCGGCGCCGCTCGTCGGGGTGGTGCGCTCGATGAAGTCGAACACGCGCCCGTCCTGCAGTCCGTAGAGGGCGACGCGCTCCACCTTGAAGCCGGGGGTGAAGTACACCGCCGTGACCTTCTGGTCCTCGACCTGCTCGCCGAGGAACAGGACCGTGCGGCTGGTGTTCTGGCTGATGTAGTACCAGGACTTGTTGCCGACGGTGGAGACGGTGGACGGCGTGCCCAGCGTCTGCAACACCTGCTCAGGACTCATGCCGGGCTTGACCGTGGCGAGCGCGGCCTGATCGATCTGGTAGCCGTGGCGCAGCTCCTCGCCGATGCAACCCGACAGGCCGAGGCCGAGGAGGCCGAGGAGGCCGAGACGCGCGAGGGACGGGACGGGACGGCGCGACATCGAGCACCCTTGGACTGGCTTACGGGACGGGGCGCAGGCGGGCCGCGTCGAAACGCGACCCTGGAACGCTTCCGGCAGCGGTTGCACCTTGACCGCGGGTTGCCGTACCGCGGGGTTATGGCTTTGACAAGGCAAGCTCGGCCGGAAGGCCGGGCACAACGCGAGGGCCTCCCGGGCGGCCCGGGGTGGAGCGCATGATCAGCCGATTCTTCCGCCGCGGCGACGCGCGGCGCCAGTCCATCGAGACCCTGCACGTGCGCATCAACGCCGCCTCGCGGCAGGCCGCGCTCTATGCCGGGCTCGGCGTTCCCGACAGCGTCGAAGGGCGCTTCGAGTGCCTGATCCTCCACGTCATCCTCGTGCTGCGGCGGCTGAACCGGCTGCCGCCGCCGGCCGCCGACGTGGCGCAGGACCTCGTCAACTCCGTCTTCCTCCAACTCGACGCCTCCTTGCGCGAGCTCGGCGTCGGCGATTTCGGCGTGCCCAAGCGCATGAAGAAGCTCGGCGCCGCGTTCTACGGGCGCGCCTCCGGCTACGACGGGGCGCTCGACGCGAGCGACCTGCCGGCCCTGCGCACGGCGCTCGCCCGCAACGTGCTCGGCAGCGAGGCGGCCGGGGCGGCGGCCGGGCTCGGCGACTACGTGCAGGCGGCCGATGCCGCCCTGGCGCAGGCCGATCTCGACGCCCTGCTGGGGGAAGGCCCCCGCTTCCCCGAGCCGGACGGCTTCGTGGCAGCCGCCGAGGCGGTTCGATGAGACGCGACGACAACACGCCCCCGCCGCTCTCGCGTCCGATGAACGTCGCGCGGCTGGCGCCGGGGGAGGATTCCGTCACCGTCGAGGCGACGTCGGCCGAATGCGACGCGCTCGCCGCGGACTTCCGCATTCCCGGCATCCGCGACCTGTCCGGCCGCTTCGCGGTCGACGGCCCGACGCGCTGCCTGCGCGTCACCGGCACCGTGACGGGAACCGTGACGCTCGTCTGCACCGTGAGCCTGGAGCCGTTCGAGGCCCAGGTGTCCGAGCCCGTGGAGGTCGTGTTCACCGACACCGACCAACTCGCCGGCACGGATGCCGACATCCCGGACCCGATCGTCGGCGGGCGCATCGATTTCGGGGTGCTCACCGCCGAGTTCCTGGCACTCGGGATTCCGGCGTATCCGCGCAGGCCCGGCATCGCGTTCGAGCCGGTTCGGGCGGGTGAGGACGCCAAGCCGTTCGACGCCCTGCGCAAGCTGCGTCCCGACGAGCCGTGAGGCGCGGCGTCCGGCCGGACGGCGGGTCCGCCTGAAACCCTTCGCCCTCAGAATTCGTTTGCCCGGCGGGGCGGGATCGCTATTTTCCGCCGCGCCGGTCCCGGCACCCGCCCGTCGCGCACCCCGCGGCCGGCGCTCCGTCCGCACGAAAGGCCGCGACCCGCCCGACATGTCCCAACGCGTGTGCATCTCGCTCGACGCCATGGGCGGCGACCACGGACCGTCGACCGTCGTGCCGGGCGCAGCCCTTGCCCGCGAGCGCCATCCGGGCATGACCTTCCTGATCTTCGGGGACGAGGCGCTGATCGCCCCCCTCGTGGCGCGGGAGCCGAGGCTGACGGATGCCGTCGAGATCCGCCACACCGCTTACGCCGTCGCCATGGAGGACAAGCCGAGCCAGGCGGTGCGCCAGGGCCGCGGCAAGTCCTCGATGTGGCGGGCGATCCAGGCGGTGAAGGACGGCGAGGCGGATGCCGCGGTCTCGGCCGGCAACACCGGCGCGCTGATGGCGATGTCGAAGATCTGCCTCAAGACCATGGCCGGCATCGAGCGCCCGGCCATCGCCTGCCTGTGGCCGACGGTGCGCGGCGAGAGCGTCGTGCTCGACGTCGGCGCCACGCTGGGCACGGATGCCGAGCACCTCGTCGAGATGGCGGTGATGGGCGCCGCCATGGCGCGCATCGTGTTCGACCTCGACCGGCCGACGGTGGGTCTCCTCAACGTCGGCACCGAGGAGATGAAGGGCAACGAGGCGGTCAAGGAGGCCGCCCGCCTGCTCCGCGAGAGCGAGCTGCCGAATTTTTCCTATCACGGCTTCGTCGAGGGCAACGACCTCGGCCGCGGCACCGTCGACGTGGTCGTCACGGAAGGATTCACCGGCAACATCGCCCTGAAGACCGCGGAAGGGACCGCCAAGCAGATCGCGGCCTACCTGCGCGCGGCGATGACCCGCACGCTGTCGGCCAAGATCGGCGCCTTCCTCGCCCGGCAAGCGTTCCAGGCGCTGAGGGACAAGATGAACCCGAGCCGGGCCAACGGCGGCGTGTTCCTCGGGCTGGAGGGCATCGTCATCAAGAGCCACGGGTCCGAGAACGCGCAAGGGTTCGCGTCCGCCGTCGACCTCGCCCACGACATGGCGCGCCACGACCTGATGCGCACGATCCGCGACATGCTCGACCAGACGCCGACGCTCACGCCTGCCTGAGGCGGGCTGAGAGGATCGACCCGGCGGATTAACCCGATGGAGAGCGGGACGAGGCAGGTTTAACAACCGAGGGTTGTTTCATCCGTCTCGACCCTGGAAGGAAACCGATGCCAGCCTTGCGTTCCGTCGTCGTCGGCACCGGCTCGGGGCTGCCTGAGCGGGTGGTGACCAACGCCGAACTGGCCGAGCGGGTCGACACCTCCGACGCCTGGATCATCCAGCGCACGGGCATCCGGCAGCGCCACCTCGCGAGCGCCTCCGAGACCACCTCGGTGCTCGGCATCCGCGCGGGCCGCGCCGCGCTCGACGATGCGGACCTCGCCGGGGACGACATCGACCTCGTGATCTGCGCCACCTCGACGCCGGACCACACCTTCCCCTCGACCGCGACGCAGATCCAGGCGGCCCTCGGGATCACCCGCGGTGCGGCTTTCGACCTCCAGGCGGTGTGCGCCGGCTTCGTGTTCGCGGTCTCGACCGCCGACAAGTTCCTGGTCACCGGCGCCGCGCGGCGCGCGCTGGTCGTCGGCGCGGAGACCTTCTCGCGCATCGTCGACTGGGAGGACCGCACCACCTGCGTGCTGTTCGGCGACGGCGCCGGCGCGATCGTGCTGGAGGCGCAGGACGGGACGGGCGCGCCGACCGACCGCGGCGTCATCAGCGCCAGCCTGCGCTCCGACGGGCGCCACCGCGAGAAGCTCTTCGTCGACGGCGGCCCGGGCTCGACCGCCACGACGGGCCACCTGCGCATGGAGGGCCGCGAGGTGTTCCGCTTCGCCGTCGGCTCCGTCATGGACGTGATCGTCGACGCGCTGGAGCAGGGCGGTGTCCGGGCTGCCGACCTCGACTGGTTCGTGCCGCACCAGGCCAACCGGCGCATCATCGAGGCGTCGGCCGACAAGCTCGGCATCCCGCGGGACCGGGTGGTGGTGACCGTCGACCGGCACGGCAACACCTCGGCGGCCTCGATCCCCCTGGCCCTCGACGTCGCCCGCCGCGACGGCCGCATCCGCAAGGGCGACCTCGTGATGATCGAGGCGATCGGCGGCGGGTTCAGTTGGGGCGCGGCGCTGATCCGCTGGTAGCGGCCCGGAACGCGGACATTTCGCACGCCGCCCCGGTTGACCCAGGCTTGGCCGCCGATTAGCGTGGTGAATCATAGGGATACGCCGGAAAACGGCGCGTCCGCGCGAGAACCGTGGGGATCGAGGCATGACGGGCAAGACGGTGACGCGCGCCGATCTGAGCGAGGCCGTCTACCAGCAGGTCGGCCTGTCCCGGACGGAATCCGCGGCGCTGGTCGAGACCGTGCTGTCGGAGATCTGCGCCTGCCTGTCCGACGGCGAGACCGTCAAGCTGTCCTCGTTCGGCTCCTTCGTCGTGCGCAGCAAGGGCAAGCGCGTCGGCCGCAACCCGAAGACCGGCGTCGAGGTGGCGATCGAGCCGCGGCAGGTGATGGTGTTCAAGCCCTCCAACGTGCTGAAGGCCCGGATCAACGGGATGAACGGCGCACACGCCGACGACTGATTCTCCCGCGTCGGCCCTGACCTGGACTGGGACTCGCCCATGGCGCTCGCTGCCGTTGCCGTCGACGATCGTCAGGTCCGGGATAAGCGCCCCGGTGCGTTCCGCACCATCACCGAGGTCGCCGAGGACCTCGACGTGCCCCAGCACGTGCTGCGCTTCTGGGAGACGCGGTTCTCGCAGATCCGGCCGACGAAGCGGGCCGGCGGCCGGCGCTATTACCGGACCGGCGACGTCGAACTCGTTGCCGGTATCCGCCACCTGCTGCACGTGCAGCGCTACACCATCGAGGGGGCACAGCGCGTCCTGAAGGAGAACGGCATCCGCTTCGTGCAGGCGGTCGGCCGCGGCGAAGCCGTCGCCGCGGCCCCCGTGGTGCACGAGACGGAGGCGTCGGGACGGGACGGACCGCAGGCGCCGATGGGGGCCGCAGCGCAGCGCAGACCCGACGCGGCGGACGATCCCGCCCGCACCGCGCTCACGGACGTGCTGCGGGATCTTCACGCCTGCCGGGCGGCGCTGGCGGGATTGCGCACCGTGCCCGATGCCTGACGTCCATCGGCCGGCAAGCCCTTGCCGGAGCGGCGTCTTCGGTCGCGTCGCGGTCCCGTCTCGCGGGGACGAAGCCTCGAACTTTGCGGATCGGACCGCGTTGAACGCCGCATGAGCGCCCCCAGCCGCCGGATGACCCCGACCCAGGAGTTGACCAGCCGCGTCATGCGGATCGTTCGGACCTGCCCGAACGCCGCGTCCGAGGTGCTGGAACTGATGTTCCTCGTCAGCCAGATCGAGGCCGCCACGCAGGTCGACCGTGAATACCGCGATGCCCGGCGCGTCATCAGCCGCCTGCGCAACCCGCTCTGGGAGATGGGACCGGGAGACCGGGACACCCTGCTCCAGGCAGCCGAGACGATCCGCCGGGTTTGCCGGCTCGCAGAGGCTGACATCCCCGTGACCCCGATCTCGGACGCCGGCGAGCGCGCCCGGATCGAGCAGCGCCTCGCGGCGGCGCTGGCGGGCGAGTTCGACGGCCGCCAGATCGCCCGCGTCACCGGGATCGTCGCCGCAGCCCTCCAGGAATAGTCGCCTCGGCGTCCCCGAGGCCCGTCGCCGGACGCGATGCCCTCGACGCGGGAATGCGGCATCCCCACATCGTCGCGGCCGGCTGACACGGTGCGCGTCGCGACTCCGTGCCAAGAGAAGCTGAGCCGAGAGAATCGGAGATACGCCCGTGCCCGCCATCCTGCCTGCCATCCGCCCCGTCGTCGCGCTCCTCGCGGGCGCCTTCCTCGCCGTGCCGGCCGTGGCGCAGACCACGATCACCAAGAGCGAGACGGTCGCCACCGGCAAGACCGTGCGGATCGCCATCGTCCCGAACCTGAAGAAGGACTGCTCCGCGGGGCCGATGCCGGAGTTCAAGGTCTCGGGCGCCCCCAAGAACGGGGCGCTCATCACCAAGGTCGGCAAGCAGAAGACGCCCGGCTCCTATCGATGCCCCAACAAGGAGGCCGCAGTTCAGGGTCTGTTCTATCAGCCCAAGGCCGGCTTCACGGGCGCCGACGAGGTCACGTTCGAAATCAAGAACTCGGACGGCCAAGTGCAGACGCAGAACATCAAGATCACCGTCGAGGCCGCGCCCTCCAAGAAGGATACGGATGCCAAGAAAGACAGCACCGATCTCTGATCCGGAGCAGACGAAGGATGCCGGTGCGTATTTTTCAAGCTGTGGCCGGCGCGCGCGTCGATCGAATTCGGGCGGCTTGACTTCGCCCGCTCGGGCATTCGCCTGCACGAGTGTTGCATCCTTCACACGCCGTATCGCTGCGTTCGCCGCACTGCGACAAATGCGGGCCTGTCGGTTGCATCTCAGGCAGGACAGGATGAAGCTGATGACGGTCTGAGAGGGTTATCGAATGCCGATGCATGCGACCAACGACCTTTTCCAGAGCTTCGCCCGCGGGTACGAGGCGCGCCGCGACACGGAGATGACCCTCTCCGAATTTCTCGACGCCTGCCGCGACGAGCCGCTGATGTACGCGAGCGCTGCCGAGCGCATCCTCGACGCGATCGGCAAGCCGGAGTTCATCGACACCTCGAAGGATGCCCGCCTCGGCCGCATCTTCATGAACCGGACGATCCGGACCTACCCGGCCTTCCATGAGTTCTTCGGCATGGAGGAGACGATCGAGCGGATCGTCTCGTTCTTCCGCCACGCCGCGCAGGGGCTGGAGGAGCGCAAGCAGATCCTCTACCTGCTCGGCCCGGTCGGCGGCGGGAAGTCGTCGCTCGCCGAGCGCCTCAAGGCGCTGATGGAGGTCCACCCGGTCTACGTGCTCAAGGCCGGCAACGAGGTCTCGCCGGTGTTCGAGAGCCCGCTCGGGCTGTTCGACCCGGAGACCATGGGCGAGGAGATCCAGCGCCGCTACGGTGTCCCGCGCCGGCGGCTGACCGGCCTGATGAGCCCGTGGGCGCTCAAGCGCCTCGACGAGTTCAACGGCGACATCGCGCAGTTCAAGGTGATCAAGGTCCGGCCCTCGCGCCTGCGCCAGATCGCGATCGCCAAGACCGAGCCCGGCGACGAGAACAACCAGGACATCTCCTCGCTCGTCGGCAAGGTCGACATCCGCCGCCTCGAGACGCTGTCGCAGGCCGACCCCGATGCGTACTCCTACTCGGGCGGACTGAACCGGGCGAACCAGGGCATCCTCGAATTCGTCGAGATGTTCAAGGCGCCGATCAAGATGCTGCATCCGCTGCTCACCGCGACGCAGGAGGGCAACTACGTCGGCACCGAGAACATCGGCGCGATCCCCTTCACCGGCGTGATCCTCGCCCACTCGAACGAGTCCGAGTGGCAGACCTTCAAGACCAACAAGAACAACGAAGCCTTCATCGACCGCATCTACGTGATCAAGGTGCCGTACTGCCTGCGCGTGCAGGAGGAGCAGCACATCTACGAGAAGTTGATCTCGGGCTCGGAGCTTTCCGAGGCCGCCTGCGCGCCGGGCACGTTCGAGATGCTGTCCCGGTTCTCGGTGCTGTCGCGCCTGCGCGAGCACGCCAACTCGAACGCCTTCTCGAAGATGCGCGTCTACGACGGCGAGAGCTTGCGCGAGGTCGATCCCCGCGCCCGCTCGATGCAGGAGTACAAGGATTCGGCCGGCGTCGACGAGGGCATGGACGGGATCTCGACCCGCTTCGCCTTCAAGGTGCTGGCCGCGACCTTCAACCACGACACCACCGAGGTCTCGGCCGACCCGGTCCACCTGATGTACGTGCTCGAGCAGTCGCTGCGCCGCGAGCAGCTCCCGCCCGAGACCGAGAAGCGCTACCTCGAATTCATCAAGGGCGAGCTGGCGCCGCGCTACGCCGAGTTCATCGGCCACGAGATCCAGAAGGCCTACCTCGAATCCTACCACGATTACGGCCAGAACCTGTTCGACCGCTACATCGACTACGCCGACGCCTGGATCGAGGACCAGGACTTCAAGGACCCCGACACGGGCCAGCTGCTCAACCGCGAGCTCCTCAACCAGGAGCTGACCAAGATCGAGAAGCCGGCCGGCATCGCCAACCCGAAGGACTTCCGCAACGAGGTGGTGAAGTTCGCGCTTCGCTCGCGCGCGCAGCACGGCGGCCGGAATCCGTCCTGGACGTCCTACGAAAAACTGCGGGAGGTGATCGAGCGGCGGATGTTCTCCCAGGTCGAGGAACTCCTGCCGGTGATCTCCTTCGGCTCGAAGAAGGATGGCGACACCGAGAAGAAGCACGGCGAGTTCGTCGACCGGATGGTCTCGCGCGGCTACACCGAGCGGCAGGTGCGCCGCTTGGTCGAGTGGTACATGCGGGTGAAGCAGGCCGGGTGAGGCTCCGTCTCCGCGCGGAGGCACGAATCCGACCCACACCCGCCACAGTTTCGGACGACCGGCCGGCCATGAATGCCGGCCGGCTCTTGCGGGCGGGGACCTGATCACCGGATGCACATCGTCGATCGACGCCTGAATCCCGGGGGCAAGAGCCTCCCCAACCGGCAGCGCTTCCTCCGCCGCGTCAAGGACGTGGCCCAGCGCGCCGTGCGCGAATCGGCCCGCGAGAAGGACATCAAGGATCTCGGCAAGGACGGCAGCGTCACCGTGCCGGCCGACGGCGTGCGCGAGCCGCGCTTTTCGCGACAACCCGGCTCGGGGCTTCAGGACCACATCCTGCCCGGCAACAAGACCTACGTGGAGGGCGACCGCATCGAGCGCCCGCCGGGCGGCGGGGGCGGCCGCGGCTCCGGCGAGGGCGGGGAGGGCGGCGAGAACAGCGAGGATGCCTTCCGCTTCGTCCTCACCCGTGACGAGTTCCTGGAACTGTTCCTTGAGGATCTGGAGCTTCCGGATCTGGCCAAGCGCCGGCTCGCCGTGGTCGAGACCGAGGGGATGCGCCGGGCCGGCTACACCGTCACCGGCTCGCCCGCGAACCTCGCGCTGACCCGGACCCTGCGCAACTCGATGTCGCGGCGCATCGCCCTCAAGCGCCCGAAGCCCGACGAAGTCGCCGACTTGGAGGCTCGCATCGCGGGGATGCGCGAGGGCGACCCCGAACTTCCCGATCTCCGGATCGCCCTGCAGGCCTTGCGCGAGCGCACCCGGCGCATCCCCTACGTCGACCCGATCGACCTGCGCTACCGCCGCTTCGAGCCCTATCCGCGCCCGATCGCGCAAGCCGTGATGTTCTGCCTGATGGACGTGTCCGGCTCGATGACCGAGCACATGAAGGATCTGGCCAAGCGGTTCTACATCCTGCTGCACATCTTCCTCACGCGCCGCTACCGGCACGTGGAGATCGTCTTCATCCGCCACACCGACCGGGCGACGGAGGTGGATGAGGAGACCTTCTTCGGCTCGCGCGAGACCGGCGGGACGCTGGTGTCCTCCGCGCTCGTCGAGATGAAGCGCATCATCGCCGAGCGCTACGACCCCAACGACTGGAACATCTACGCGGCGCAGGCGTCGGACGGCGACAACGTGTCGAGCGACGGGCCGACCTCCACGGAACTCCTGCGCGCCCACATCCTGCCGGCCTGCCAACACTTCGCCTACCTCGAAGTCGGCGACGAGAATGGGCCGCGGGCGGGCTTCGTCGAGCACCGCACCACCCTGTGGCGCACCTACGAGGCGATCGCGAAGGCCGGCGGCCCGATCGCCATGCGCAAGGTGAACCACCGCCGCGAGATCTACGCCGTGTTCCGCGAACTGTTCGGCCGCAAGGCCGCGCGGGCGGAGGCCGAGGCGTGAGCGGTTTCCGCACGCGCGCGGCGAATCCCTCCCCCCTCTGCGGGGGAGGGTGGCCCGCGAAGCGGGTCGGGAGAGGGGAGCACCCTGTCCGGAACCGGCGCACCCCTCTCCCGACCCTCGTTGACGCGAGGGCCACCTTCCCCCGCATGGGGGGGAGGGAAGATCCGTCCCGCGGACACGGCCGGAACCATCCGATTGATCGGGAGGCTGCATGACGCTCGTCAAGGCACGAACTCCGCAAATCATCTCCGGCGGCCAGAAGCCCTTGTTCACCGGCAACGACTGGGACTTCGACACCCTCCGGCGCATCCACGACGCCTGCGAGGCCATCGCCGGGCCGGAACTCGGCCTGTCCTGGTACCCGAACCAGATCGAGATCATCACCGCCGAGCAGATGCTCGACGCCTACGCCTCGATCGGCATGCCGCTGTTCTACAAGCATTGGTCGTTCGGCAAGCACTTCGCCCAGCACGAGGCCGGCTATCGCCGCGGCCTGATGGGGCTCGCCTACGAGATCGTCATCAACTCCGATCCGTGCATCTCCTACGTGATGGAGGAGAACTCGGCGACGATGCAGACGCTCGTGATCGCCCACGCCGCCTTCGGCCACAACCACTTCTTCAAGAACAACTACCTGTTCAAGCAGTGGACCGACGCCGAGGGCATCCTCGACTACCTCGACTTCGCCAAGACCTACATCACCCGCTGCGAGGAGCGCTACGGCCATCAGGCGGTGGAGCAGGTGCTGGACGCCGCCCACGCCCTGATGAGCCAGGGCGTGCATCGCTACCCGCGCAAGAAGCGGCCGGACCTCGCCTCCGAGCAGCGCCGCGAGCGCGAGCGGGTCGAGCACGGCGAGCAGATCTACAACGACCTCTGGCGCACCCTGCCGCAGAAGGCCGGCGCCGTGCGCGCCGACCTCGCGGCTGACCGCCGCCGCGCCCTGCTGGAACTGCCGCAGGAAAACATCCTCTACTTCCTGGAGAAGGTTGCCCCGCGTCTTCAGCGCTGGCAGCGCGAGATCCTGCGCATCGTGCGGCTCGTCGCGCAGTACTTCTACCCGCAGCGCCAGACCAAGGTGATGAACGAGGGCTGCGCCACCTACTGCCACTACCGGATCATGAACGCGCTCTCCGAGAAGGGCCTGATCGGCGAGGCGGCCTATCTCGAATTCCTGCAGTCGCACACCAACGTCATCCGCCAGCCGAACTACGACGACCGCAGCTACAGTGGCCACAACCCCTACGCGATCGGCTTCGCGATGATGCAGGACATCGCCCGCATCGTGGAGCAGCCGACCGCGGAGGATCGCCAGTGGTTCCCGGACATCGCCGGCACCGGCGACGCGATGGCGGTGCTGCGCGACTGCTGGGCGAACTACCGCGACGAGAGCTTCATCGCGCAGTTCCTCTCGCCGAAGCTGATGCGCGACATGCGTCTGTTCCACGTGGTCGACGACCCCGAGGACTCGGACCTGCACGTCGCCGCGATCCACGACGAGCGGGGCTACCGCAAGATGCGCCGGTCGTTCGCCCGCCAGTACGACGTGGCATGGCTCGATCCCGACATCGAGGTCATCGACGTGGATCTCGAAGGCGACCGCCGCCTGATCCTGCATCACAAGGCGCTCAACAAGATCACCCTGCAGAAGGACGACGCCAAGCGCGTGCTCCAGCACTTGGCCGATCTGTGGGGCTACGACGTGGTGCTCAAGGAGGTCGAGCCAAGCACCGGCGCGGTCCTCGGCGAGCACCACGCCAGCGCCCGTCCGATCTTCTTCTGAAGCCTCACCGCTCCGGATCGGACAGGGTGCGCAGGACGTCGGCCATCAGCGGGCGGGCGCCCGGCTCGGTCTGCACGCAGGCGTGCTCCAGGGCGCGAAGCGCCCGCGTCCCCGGGTCGGGTCGACAGCGGTCCAGGAGCTCGCCGAGCAGCAGCCCCCAGGCGCGCACCTCGACCCGTTGCAGGGCGGCGCCGGCCTCGCCCGCCGGCAGGGTCGAGGCCGCGCCGAAATCGCTGAGCACCGCCGCTCCGGCGCTGCCGTCCCACAGGATGTTGTGGGCGTAGACGTCGCCGTGGAGCAGGTTGCGGGCATGCAGGTGCGCGACCGCCTCGGCGATGCCGCGTGCGAGGCGCGAGGCCGCCGCCGGCTCCAGGCCGAGGCTCGGATCGTAGACGTCGCGGCTGCAGCTCGCCGCGCTCGGCGGTCCTGCGAGCACGCGCCAGTGGGCCGGCAGGAGCGGCATCAGCAACCCGTCCGCTCCGTCCGGATGCTCGCGGATGCGCCCCAGCGCGCCGGTGAGGTGGGGATGGGCGCCGGCCCTCAGGCAGGCCTCCATCTCGCGCTCGGGCAGGCCGTCGCTGGTCATCGCCCCCTTGAACAGCTTCAGCGCGACGGGGTGCGCCGCGCCGGCGCCGCCCTTCCGCCACAGCGCGCGGTGGACGCGGCCCGAGGCGCCCTCGCCCAGGAGTTCGCCCGCCTCGATATCGTTCCAGGGCACGGCGGGCGCACCCGCGAACGGTGCCTCGCCCTCGCCGTTCCCGGCCCAGGACACCCAGGCGAGGCGCGGGAGCGCGGTGAGCCAGGGCGGCAGGGCATCGAGCCGGTTGGCCGCGAGCCGCACCAGTTCGAGGTTGTCCGCGCCGGCCAGGGCGTCCGGCAGGCTGCGCAGGCGGTTCCCGGCCAGCATCAGCTTCTGAAGGCGTGGCCGCGCCCCGAGCGCCGCGGGCAGATGCTCGATCCGGTTGTCGGTGAGGGTCAGCCAGCGCAAGGCGCCGGGCAGCGCCTCGCCCGGGACCTCCACGAGCCCGTTGCCGCGGAATCCGATCTGGCTCAGCGCCGCGCACGCCCCGAGGACGGGGGGCAGGCGCGCGAACCGGTTGCCGGAGCAGAACAGCACGCGCAGCCGGCCCAGCCGGCCGAGATCGTCGGGCAGGGCGGTGAGGCCGTTGCCGGAGAGGTCGAGCACCTCCAGCGTCTCGGCCAAGCCGAGGATCTCGCGCGGGAACTCCGTGAAGCCGCCGCTCAGCCGGAGCGCCCGGGTGCCGGCGAGGTCGCCCCGGCGAAGCGCGTCGAGGGAATCGAGCGTCACGGCCTGCATCGTCGGGCTCTCCTCCGGCACCGCCGGCGTGGTCGCACGAACGCCCGCCCGCCGGCAATCGGAGCCTCGGCTTCGCGCCCGACTGACGATGGGCGGCTCCCGGAGCTCGATCGCGCATGAAAGATAAAAGGCATATGATAGGAATTATTAGATTGACACCGGCACGCTCCTGAGGCATAAGAACCGCACGCTCCGGAAGTGTGACGAGACGGGTCGGGAGGCTTCGGATGGGCGAGCGGTTCAAGCCGGCGCCGCCGGAGGTCCGCGCCGCCGTCGCGCGGCTGATGCGCGAGACGGGCCACAGCGTGCGCGCGATCGCGCTCACCACCGGCCTGTCCGCCTCCACGATCCGCGACTGGAATCGGCAGGAGGGCTGGCGCCCGCTGCGGGTCCGGCGACGGTGCTGGGATGCGGCACTGCCGCGGCTCGCCGCCCTCGAACGCCTCTCCCGCCGAGCGCCCCGCCGGCCTGCGCCGGAGGCCGGGCCCGTGGCCTCGCAGGCGCCGGCGCGGGCGGACGCGGCGCGGGAACCCGCGCACGACACGGAGGGCGGCGCGGCCGACCTGCCGGCGCTCCGCCGGCGGCTGCGCGCCCATGTCGGCCGGCAGATCGCGGCCTTCGACGCGGCGCTCCGCGGCGAGGGCGCGGCGGTGATCGATTCGGCGCGCGTGCTGCGCGACCTCGGCGGCCTCAAGCGGCTGCTCGATGACCTGGACGGGGAGGGCGACGATGGCGGGCACGACGCATCCGGCGCCCCAGGCTCCGCGCGCGACCGCGACCTCGACCTGCCGGCGCTGCGCGAGAGCATCGCGCGCCGCTATGCGCGCCTGTCAGGCGAGCGGCCGGATGGCGGAGTTCCTGGCGCGCCTGCCGGCGCCGCACCTGCTGGCGCTGTCCCGTGACTGGCTGCATCTCGCCCGCGACGACCAGCTTCCGCCGCCTTGGGGACAGGACTGGACCACCTGGGCGGTGATCGGCGGCCGCGGCAGCGGCAAGACGCGCGCGGGCGCCGAATGGGTCGACGCGCTGGCCCGCGGCGACCCGGCCTTCACGCCGGAGCCGGTGGCGCGCATCGCGCTCGTCGGCGAGACGTTTGCCGACGTGCGCGACGTGATGATCGAGGGCCCGTCCGGCCTGCTCGCCCTGCCCGCGCGGGGCCCGCGCCCGCGCTGGTCGCCGAGCCGGCGCCGCCTCGCATGGGCGAACGGCGCGGTCGCCACCGCCTTCTCGGCCGAGGAGCCGGATTCGCTCCGCGGCCCCCAGTTCGGCGCGGCGTGGTCGGACGAGGTCGCCAAGTGGCGCCAGCCCGAGGCCGCGTTCGACATGCTCCAGTTCGGCCTGCGGCTGGGCGCCCGCCCGCGCAACCTCGTCACCACGACGCCGCGGCCGATCCCGCTGATCCGCCGGCTGCTGGCCGACCCGCGCACGGTGGTGAGCCGCGCCCGCACCGCGGACAACGTTGACAACCTCGCGCCGGCCTTCCTCGACGCGGTGGTGGGGCGCTATGCCGGCACCCGCCTCGGGCGGCAGGAGCTCGACGGCGAGCTGATCGCCGACCGGCCCGACGCCCTGTGGACCCGCGACGCGATCGA